>DAOUIX010000185.1:0-7349 GCA_034423235.1 Chloroflexota bacterium
GTCTGGAAACCGCTCAGTCAACTGAAAGAAGCTAATCGTCTCGCGGTGATGCCTGCCCGGTCCGGCCATTTCGCGGCCCTCGACTCAACTGATAAGAAAGTCTACCGGCTTTGCAGCGGCTTGTCAAGCGAAGCGTATAATCCCGAAACAAAAGAGCAATTTAGATTCGCCCTTTACCTGCTTCGATATCGGCGGACTCAACCAGTGCGGCAATACCCATGCCACCGCCGACACATAGGGCGGCGACACCGCGCCGCGCGTTGCGGCGCCGCATCTCGTGCGTCAGGGTCACGAGGATCCGGCAGCCACTGGCGCCGATCGGGTGGCCCAGCGCGATCGCGCCGCCGTTGACGTTGACCCTGGACGTATCCAGGTCAAGCTGGCGCAGGACTCCCAGCACCTGGCCCGCAAACGCCTCGTTGATCTCATAGAGGTCAACGTCTGCAACCCGCAGGCCGTAGCGTTCCAGCAGACCTCGGATCGCCTCGACCGGACCAAGACCCATCAGCCCCGGTTCGATCCCAACCGCGTGGAAGCCGCGCAGGATATGGTCGTAGCGAAGGCCCTGGCCTTCCGCCCAGCGGCGGGAGGCGACGACCGCCAGCGCGGCGCCGTCGTTGATTCCTGAGGCATTTCCGGCAGTTACCGTTCCGCCGTCCTGAAACACGGGCCTGAGCCCTGCGAGGCCGGCCAGGCTGGTCTCTCGCGGGTGCTCATCGCGGCTGATCTCGACCGACCCGCCGTCGCGGGCGACTGAGATTGGGGTGATCTCTTCGGCCAGCCGATGTCGAGCTGCCTGATAGCGCCGTTGGCTCTGGAGGGCGTAGGCGTCCTGCTCGGCACGCGAGATGCCGAGCTCGGAGACGATGCGTTCGGCGGTACAGCCCATGTGGATGTGCTCGAAGCAGTCCATCAGCCCGTCGCCCTGCATCGAATCTACCGGTGACGCCGTCAGGTCGGGAGCGCCCTCGCGGTCGCGCGGAGTCAGAAATGGCGCGCCGGACATGCGCTCGACGCCGCCGGACAGAACCACCCGGCTCTGTCCCAGCCAGACCTGTTGCGCGGCCTGCTGCACCGCCTGCAATCCGCTGCCGCACACCTGGTTGACTGTAAAGGACGGTCGTTCGACCGGGATGCCAGCTCGAACGGCGACCTGCCGAGCTACGTTCATACCCAGGCCGGCCTGAAGGGCGCATCCGACAATCACCTGGTCGACCTGGTCGGGTCTGACGTGCGCGGTCTGCATGAGGTCAACCGCGAGTTGGCGCCCGAGTTCGTCGGCGCTCAATTCGGCAAATGCTCCCAGATACTTGCCGATCGGGGTTCGCCGCGCGGCCATGATGACGGCTTCGGGCTGGTCAGGCATGTACGGGCTCCGCTGCGAGGAGTTGTGGACGGAGCGATTCAAAGACGGCCAGGCATTCGGGGTTCACCAGTGACTCGCGGTTGGTCACCGGCTCGTTTCGCAGGATCCGTGTGACAGCCAACTCGGCCAGCTTGCCGTTACGGGTGCGGGGCAGATCGGGGACGGCCAGCACGTGGCGAGGTACATGGCGGGGTGAAGCCGACCTGCGAATGGCGTCCTGAATCGTTTCCCGCAGGGCCTCATCGAGCTTGTCCTGCGGGCGCACGACCACGAAGAGCACGATCTCATCGCGGCCTTCTCGCCTGACGGTCGTCGCCAGACCCGCGACAACTTGCGGAATCGTCTCGATCGGGCGATAGATCTCGGCCGTTCCGATCCTGACGCCGCCCGGCATCAGAATTGCGTCGCTGCGTCCCAGAATGACGATGCCGCCGCGCGGAGTGATTTCGACAAAGTCGCCGTGACGCCAGATCCCCGGGTATATCTCAAAGTACGACGCACGGTACCGCTCGCCGTCGGGGTCATTCCAAAACCGCACCGGCATCGAAGGGAATGGTCTTCGGCAAACAAGCTCGCCCTGTTGGCTCCGCACCGAGTTCCCGCGCTCGTCGAAGGCAGCGACGTCCATGCCCAGCCCAGCGCATTGAATCTCGCCCGCGTAGACCGGAAGCAGCGGATTGCCCAACACAAAGCACGACACGATGTCGGTGCCGCCTGAGATGGACGCCAGGTGCAGATTGTCGTTGACGTTGGCGTACACCCAGCGGAAGGCGTCTGGCGACAGCGGGGATCCGGTGGAGAGCATCGTGCGCAGCGCCGAGAGGTCGGCTATCTCGCAGGGCCGAATCCCGGCTCGCATGCAGGCTTCCACGAACGATGCGCTGGTGCCGAAGACTGTGACGCCAAGCTCTTCGGCAAGACGCCAGGCGGTCGACAAATCGGGGTGGTTAAGGCTGCCTTCGTACAGGACCAGCGTGCAGCCGGTGGCAAGGGCCGAGACCAGCCAGTTCCACATCATCCACCCGCAGGTGGTGAAGTAGACGATCGTGTCGTCGGACCGCAGGTCGGTGTGGAGTTGGTGTTCCTTGCGGTGTTGGAGGAGCGTTCCACCGGCGCCGTGGACCAGGCACTTGGGCGCTCCGGTCGTTCCCGACGAGTACAGGATGTATAGCGGGTGATTGAAGGGCAGAGGGGTGAACTCGGGCTCGTGGGTTGTTGCCCGGTTGAGCAGGCCGTTCCAGGTCAGCCAGCCGGGTGGCACCTGGGTCCAGGACGATTGAGCAAACGGAACCACGACGACGTGTTGAATCGAGGTAACCCCGGCGCTGAAATCCTGGATGGTGGCCAGGCAGTCGAACCGGCGGCTGTTGTAGAAGTAGCGGTCGCTCGTGATCAACACGCGAGGCTCAATCTGTCCCAGTCGATCCCGAGCGCCGGCGACTCCGAAGTCTGGTGAGCAGGCGCTCCAGATAGCGCCGATGCTGGCGCAGGCCAGGAAGGCAATGACGGTCTCGGGGCCGTTGACCAGGTAGCCCGCCACGCGGTCGCCCGGTTCGACGCCCAACTGACGCAACGCGCTGGCACAGCGGCCGACCTCGCTGTGCAACTCGGCGTACGTTCGGCGATGTGTCTCGCCGGATTCGGTCCGATAGATCAGCGCAACTTTGTCGTCGTTGCGGCGAAGCATGTGTTCGGCGTAGTTGAGGGTCGCTCCGCGGAACCACTCGGTTCCGGGCATGCGGTCGGGGCCTTTGACATCGACGGGCGGATCGGTGAACTGGACGCCGGCGAAATCGGCGTAGAAGGACCAGAAGTCGGCGCTGTGTTCGACCGACCAGCGGTGGAGCGCGGCGTAGTCGGGGAAGCATTGGCCGGTGCGGGCCTCGGCGGCGCGCCAGAAGCGGGCCATGGCGCTGTTGGATCGCCGGGCCTGGCTGGGCCGCCAGAGGGGAGCGTCGTCAGCGGAGGGCATTGTGGGAGTTCAGCACGCGAATCATGCGTGGGGATGATAGGGGGAACTGTCTCTCGCCAGCCCGCCCCCTATGGGGGCGGGCTGGCGAGAGACAGTTTTGGCGGATTTTTTGGGTTGGACTGGCGGATCCTGGAGTCCGGGGGCGACATGCGGAGTGGGGCTGGCTGCGTAGGGGGCGCGGGCATGACGGGGAGACCGCGACGAGAGACGCCGGATGGACACTGCCAGATGAGAGATGGAACAGGAAGGCGGGCATGGGGACTCCGGGGAAGGGTGTGAGGCGGCAGATCCATTGTACACGATATGATTACGACAGGCGAGAGGAGAGCGGCTGGTGGTGAGTGGGCGAAGGAGCGGATTGCGCCCCTCTGGGTGTCCAGGCCAAGGGGTGGGTGGACAAGTGCTCACTTTGGCCGCCAATGTGTCCACTTTGGCGGCGAATGTGTCCAGTTTTGGGCCGGAAGTGTCCAGTTTTCGGGCGAAAGTGTTCAGTTTCCAGCCCAATGTGTTCAGTTTTGGCGCCGAGGTGTTCAGTCTGGACCTCGTTGGCGCAGGCCGGAAAGGGCTAGTTCCGGATTCCGGCGGCTGGGCGTGAACGAGTCGTGGAGACCGCGCGGGCGCAGGCGTCTGGCGCGGGCGGCCAGGGTCAACCTGCCTGGGCTAGCCGCCGATCTGGTACATCTCGACTTTGGGGCCGCTGTGGGGGTGGCCGGATTCGTCGATGAGGTTGGCGCGTTCTTCGGAGTAGCGGTCGGTGCGGGCCGTCCAGACGCCCTGGATCAGGGCGCGTAGCTCGTCGTCGCTGGCACCAGCGCGGAGTGGGGTTTTGAGGTCGGTTCCGCCGGCGGCGAAGAGGCAGGTGAGGAGATGGCCGTCGGTTGAGAGGCGGGCGCGGGTGCAGTCGCCGCAGAAGGGCTGGCTGACCGAGGAGATGACGCCGATTTCGCCGGAGCCGTCGGCGTAGCGGTAGCGGCTGGCGACTTCGCCGCGGTAGTTGGGGGCGGCGGGCTCGAGGGGCGCGACGTCGTTAACGCGGGCCACGATTTCGCGGGCGGGAACCACCTCGGAAAGCACCCAATGGTTGAGGTTGCCGACGTCCATGTACTCGATGAAACGGACGATGTGGCCGGTGCCTTTGAAGTGCCGGGCCAGCTCCGCCACCGCCTCGTCGTTGACGCCGCGCTGTACCACGCAGTTGATCTTGATCTGATCGAAGCCGGCGGCTTCGGCGGCGCGGATGCCTTCCAGCACGGGCTGGACGCTGATTTCGCGTCCGTTCATCTGCTTGAAGACGTCGTCGTCCAGGCTGTCCAGGCTTACCGTGACGCGGTCCAGGCCGGCATCGCGCAGCGCGCTCGCGTGCCGGGGCAGCAGGTACCCGTTGGTCGTGAGGGCGATGTCCTCCACGACGTCGATCCGGGCGAGCATTTGCACCAGGGTGGGCAAGTCGGCGCGGAGCAAAGGCTCTCCACCCGTGAGTCGCAGCTTGCGCGCGCCCAGGTCCACGAATAGCCGGGTCAGGCGTTCGATTTCCTCGAAGGTGAGGATCTCCGGCTTGGGCAGAAAGGCGTAGCGCGCACCAAAGACTTCCGCCGGCATGCAGTACGGGCAGCGGAAGTTGCAGCGGTCGGTCACGGAAATGCGCAGATCGCGCAATTCGCGTCCGAGCGTGTCGGTGACTGTGGGCAGGGTTGCTGTGGCGTTCATGGCTGGGATGGCGGGGCGTGGGCCTCGCGCTGCTTGAGTCTACTCAGCGTAGTGGTTAGTGGTCAGTGGTTGGTGGTCAGTGAAGAAGGGTGTGGAGAGAACGTCCTGTGCGGGGATGAGGGTTGGACGGGCTGTGGCAGTTCTGGATTCCGGCCTGCGTGGGCGGGGTACCGCGATTATGATGGTTGACGAGTCCGCAGACTGAGCCGCAGCTGGGGAGCGGGGGAAGGAGGGCGCGATGTCGGTGACCGAGGTTGCGGCGCCGGGCGCGCCCGCGACGGAGCAGGCGACCGGGATGCTGCAATGCGTGCATGTCCGCAATTTCCGCGGCCTGAAGGACCTGAGGGTCGAAGGCCTGGGGCGGATCAACCTGTTTGCGGGGCGGAACAATTCGGGGAAGACGACGCTGCTGGAGGCGCTGTCGCTGTTGGCCGGGGCGGGATGGCCAAACCTGGCGTTTAACCCCGCCATTGTTCGAGGCGCGGAAGTTCTGGTGGAATCCGCTGCCGTGCCAGGAGTCCAGGTGTCCGGAAGCGGGGTCCGTGAATCGCTATGGAAGCCGATGTTTCACGGGCTTGACTTGGAAGGGAAAATCACTGTCACAGCCAAGCACGGGGCGCTCGGCGAGTTGCTGCTCAACGTTGACTTTGCACGGCAAAAGAACGTCGAAATCAATATGGGGAATCTCGGTTCAAAGTCGGTAGCCAGCCTTCAGGACACGCTGGGCTTCGAGTTCCACAGTGAAGCGACTGGAAAGGTCTCCAGTCAGGCCTTCCTGGATGAGCAGGCCATGAAAGTGATGGTCTATACAGGTGACACCGATCCTGATCCGAAGCCGTCGTTTCCCGCGGTATATCTCGGGGGGCACGGCGTGAGCCATATTCGAGACGCCGTCAACCTGGGTGAAGTGCGCCGGCAGAAGCAGGGGGCTCTGGTGTTGGCGGCACTCAAGATCATCGAACCACGACTCGAAAGCACCGAGGACAATTCGGCCAGCGGCGTTCCGATGATCTGGGGAGATATCGGATTACCGGAACTCATGCCACTGGCGGCGATGGGCGAAGGTCTGGGCCGCGCGGCCAGGCTGTTCATTTCGATGCTGCACGTCAAAGGCGGCGCCGTGATGGTGGATGAAATCGAGACCGGGTTTCATCATTCGGTGGTTCCGAAGGTTTGGGAGGCAATCGACGAGATGTCCCGAAACTTCGGCGTGCAGGTATTCGCGACGACGCATAGCTATGAGTGTGTGGAATCGGCCTATGAAGCCCTGGGCGACGAAGGATTCGTGCTACATCGAATCGAGAGCAAAGCGTCGGGGAATCGTTGTTTCACCTATAAGCCTGAGGCCCTGCGGGGCGCGATCCGCCACTACCGCGAAGTTCGGTAGTCCATGCCAGGGCCGGCCCGGATTGCATCTGCGGTTCAGCTTGTCGTGGAGGGCAACGACCAGTTCAACTTCTTCGGGGCCTTCGTAGAGCACCTGTCGCTAACTGACATACAGGTTCAGAATTCCGGAGGCGTCAGCGAACTGCGCGCATTCCTGGCAGCCATTGCGGCTGAGCCGGGATTCGGCGAATGGGTGGAGCGCCTTGGAATCGTGAGGGATGCCGAGGCGGACGCCGATGGCGCCTTCGAAAGCGTGCGGCATTCGTTGCGTAACGCCGGGCTGCCGACACCGGAGTGGCCGGGGGAATTGGCCGAGGGCCGGCCGGCAGTAGCGGCGCTCGTGTTGCCAGGCGGCGGGCGGGCGGGAATGCTCGAAACGCTGGTATGCGAGAGTTTCGCGGGCGACCCAGTTGATCACTGCATCGACGAATTCTTCGATTGTGTCGGTTACGAGGTCTTCAGGAATCCGTACAAGGCCCGTGTGTTTGCCTACCTGACTACGACGGCTGAGCCGCGGCATTCGGTTGGGGTGGCGGCGCTGCGGGGGCAGTGGGACCTGGATCACTCGGCCTTTGACGGTGTGCGGCGGTTTGTGGAGGAGTTGGCGAACGGGGCGCGCACGGGCGGGACGTTGGGTGCCAGATCGAGGTAAACGCGTCGGACCGGGAATTGGGAGCGGGCCGTAGGCGCAGGACAGTCCGTAGAGCCGGCCGGGAGTGGTGGTGGCTGGGCGTTTTTGCGTCGACCTAGACGTGGAGATTTAAGTCGGTAACCACCGATACGTTCTGATCCCAGCGCGAGTGACGAGCCGTTGAGTCCGGGCCGAGTGGGATTGCTGTACGGTGATTTGAGCATGTGACCGCTAGGGACTTGCCATGGCCGTACCTCTGCGACCGATTAGTGACGTTGAGTTCATCG
>DAOUIX010000186.1:0-59966 GCA_034423235.1 Chloroflexota bacterium
GCAATGAAGCTGATGCGCGCCGCGGGCGACGTGCTCACCCGAACTTCATCGTCGTCGACCTGAAGGTCAATGATCTCCGGTCCCATTGTTGAGTAGAAAAGCCCGCGCCGCATGGCGTCGACCAGCCCTGTTGGCGTGAAGTCCTCGGTCCGGACCATGACCCAACCACGGCCCTCGGCGCCGTGCTTCCAATGCACGTCGTCCGTCGCGAAGCCCCACGTCAAGCCGGCCTGGAGCAGGTATTCGTCCCAGGTAACGCCCGAGAAACCCTTGGCGCGCGTCACGTCCGTAACAGAGTTGAAGACCTCCATCCCGACGAAGCCGTCAATCTCCAGCATGTCGTGGGCGGACTGGCCCAGCCAGTACGGATGCGCCATCACGGCAATGCCGCCGCCCGCGTTCACCAGGTCGATGGCCTCTTGCGGACCCCACGACTCGCTGGAGCGCTCGAAGCCGCTCACGCCCGTGGCCAGGATGTGATAGCGCTCGCCGGTGTATGGATCCGGGCCGTGCATCTCGATGCCGGGAATCGTCACGAACCCCGGCTGGGCGTAGGCCGTCGTATCGGAGACGACGTGGTGATCCGACAGCGCCATGAAGTCGTAGCCGGCGTCGCGGTACCAGGCCACGGCGTCTGCTGGCGACTTCGCCCCGTCGGAGTTGGTCGAGTGGGCGTGCAAATTGCCGCGGTACCAGCGGCCCTGAGTCAGAAACGGGTTGCCATTGCTTGCATTCGCGGTCATCTCCGACTCCTCATCGCACGGCGGCTCAGGCTCTATGAGGGCATTATCGGTTCTACACCGGAGCAACGGCTACAGCCGGCACGCGAAGTTAATCAGCCGGACATCCCGAAGCGGCCAGCGTTAAGGCCTCGGGGGCGGGGCCGACTATGATCAGCACTTCACGCGGCACCGCCGGGAGGAAGCACGAAATGCCGACGAATGGTCGACACGTGTCGGTCTGCATCCCGGCCAAGGACGAAGCCGAGACGATCGAGGAGATCATCACGCGCTGCCGGCCGCACGCGGACGACCTCTTCGTAGTGGACGGTCACTCCGGCGACGCCACGCGAGACATCGCGGCGGCGCTGGAGGTTCCGGTCTATCTGGACGCGGGACGAGGCAAGGGCTGCGCGGTGCGGGAAGCAATTGCTCGGGCAGAGGGTGACATCCTGGTTACCATCGACGCCGACATGTCGTTCGACCCCGACGACATTCCGGCGCTGGTCGCGCCGGTCGCGAATGGCGAGGCCGACTACGCCACCGGATCGAGGATGCGCGGCGGCAGCGACGAGCTGCACGGGGACTTTGACAAGTTCCTGCGCATGATGGGTCAGGACATCATCACGCTGGGGATCAACTACCGTTTCGGGGTCCGACTGACCGACTCGCAGAGCGGCTTTCGCGCCTTCGACTTGGCGGCCGCCAGGTCAATCACGCTCCAGGAAGACATCACGACCACCGAGCAGGAAATGATCATCAAGTTCCTGCGCAAGGGATACCGCGTCGCCGAGGTCCCCACGCACGAATACGCCAGCCGGCGCGATCGCTCGCACATCTCCCTGCGGCGGCATGGGGCGCGCTACGTATACAGCTGGCTGCGCTACATGTTCTTCTAGGCGCGAGACTCCGTCGGCCTCGGCTGCAAGGCAGGTTGGGGTGCTATCAGCCCCACATGCGGCGTGGCGGGCCTTGCGGCATGGCCTGGCTGACCTCGACCTGGTCTTTGCCAGGGAAACCGGTGGTGTAGAGCTTGTAATACAGATCGCGCTGGGCCAGCAGGTCGGCGTGGGCCCCGCGCTCGACGACTTCGCCGTCCTGGAATACCAGGATCAGGTCCGCGCCGCGCACCGTGGCCAGACGATGGGCGATGACAAACGATGTACGTCCACGCATCAAGTGCTCCAGGCCATCCTGGATCGTGCGCTCGGTACGGGCATCCACGCTGGACGTCGCTTCGTCCAGGATCAGAATGCGTGGATCGGCCAGCAGAGCGCGGGCGAAGCAGATGAGTTGCCGCTGACCGACTGACAACCGGGCACCGCGCTCACGCACGTCGGTCTGGTAGCCGTTCGGCAGTTCCTGGATGAAGTCGTGCGCGCCCACGGCCTTCGCAGCCTCGATCACGTCCTGCTCGGACGCCTCCGGCCGCCCGAACACGATGTTCTCGTAGATGCTGGCCGAGAACAGGAAGCTGTCCTGAGGGACGATGCCGAGCTGGCTGCGCAGGGAGTGCTGCGTGACCGAACGGATGGGATGGCCGTCGATGCGGACCTCGCCGACATCGGCGTCGTAGAAGCGGGCCAGCAGATTGATCGTGGTCGTCTTGCCGGCCCCGGTTGGGCCCACCAGGGCCACGCGCTGGCCGGGTTCGGCAACGAACGAGACATCGCGCAGGACGTCGGTTCCGTCATAGGCGAAAGTCACGTTGTCGAACTCGACGCGGCCGTCAATGCGCGGCATGTCCACCGCCGTGGGCGAGTCGCTGATCTCCTCCGGCTCGTCCAGCAGTTCAAAGATCTTCTCGCCGGCAGCCATCGTGGACTGCAACTGGTTGTAGAAGCGCGTGAGCTGCTGGATGGGCTGGAAGAAGCGCGCCACCAGCGCAATGAATGCCACCAGCACCCCGACTTTCGTTTCACCGCCGACGACCAGCGAGCCGCCAACCACGACGACCAACGCCGTGGCAATGGCGGAGATCGTGTCGATGACTGGGATGAACCCGGACACGATCGCTCCTGCCCGCACGCTGGCGGCTACGTTGGCCTGGTTGGTGGCCTCAAATCGCGAGGCATTCGTTCGCTCGCGGCCGAACGACTGGGTGACGCGGACCCCGTCGATGCTCTCCTGCAGGTTGGCGTACACATCACCCACCGTGCTTCGAACGTCGCGGAACGCGTTGCGGGCCTTGGCGCTGAAGAACCGGCTCGCGGCCCACATGACCGGCAGCATGATCAGCGTGACCAGCGCCAGCTTGGCGTCAAGCAAGAACATCATGATCACGATGATGAGCAGGATGAAGACATCGGTGACCAGCGAAACGACACCCATCGTCACGAACTCGCTGATTACGTCTACGTCGTTGGTCACGCGGGACATCACGGCGCCCAGCGGGTGACGGGTGAAGTACGACAGCGACAGCCGGTTGAGCTTGGCGAACAAGTCGTTGCGCAGCCGCAACAGGCTCGCCTGCCCGATCGTGGCCGAGATTCGGACCTGGAAGTAGGTGCCCGCCCACATCACAAATAACGTGAGCAAGTAGACCGCACCTACGGTGCTCAGCGTGTCAAAGTCGCGGTTCGCGATTCCCTCATCAATCCCGATCTTCAGCAGCAGTGGTCCGGCAACATTGGCGCCGGACCCGATGGAGACCATGACAATGGCCAGCGCGATCATTCGCTTGTGTGGGCGCAGGTAAGCCAGCAGTCGGCGGGTAACCTGCGGGTTATAGGCGGCCGCGTCGCCCTCAAAGCGGCCCATGGACATTCGGCCGCCACCCATCATGACGACGGGCTCCCGACGGCGCTCGGGCTGGCGCCGGCGCTGGCGGCTTCGCGACGCAGGCGCTCGGCCTCCGCTTCCTGGGCCTCCCACATCTCGCGGTACAGGCCGTCGGTCTCGATCAGGTCCTCGTGGCGTCCACGCTGCTCGATGGCGCCGTGGTCAAGCACGATGATCTCGGCCACGTCACGAACGCTGCGAATGCGCTGGCTGATGATCAGCGTGGTTCGTCCTTGCTGGGCGGTACGCAGCGCATCCTGGATGGCGCGTTCCGTCCAGGTGTCAACGCTGGAGGTCGACTCATCCAGGATCAGGATGCGCGGATCCAACACCAGCGCGCGGGCGATCGCCACCCGCTGCTTCTGACCACCGGACAGGGTCACGCCACGCTCGCCGACCACGGTCTCATAGCCGTTGGGCAGCGTCTCAATGAAGCCATGAATCTGAGCCAGCCGGGCTGCCGTCACGACTTGCTCGCGGGTCGCATCGGGCCGGCCGTAGGCAATGTTGGCGCGAACGGTGTCGGCAAATACGAATGGCTCTTGATGGACGATGCCGATCTGCGCGCGCAGCGAGTCAATGGTCAAGTCGCGCACGTCAATGCCGTCCACCAACACCCGTCCGTCGTTGGCATCGTAGAAGCGCGGTAACAGGTTGATAATCGAACTCTTGCCCGAGCCCGTGCCGCCGACGATGCCGAGCGCCTGACCGGGAGCAATCTCGAAACTGATATCGCTGAGCACCGAATGGTGCTCATGCTGAAAGCCAACGCGCTCGAACGTTACGCGGCCCTCGGCCTTCGTGAGCGCCTCGGCATGGGGCGATTCCAGCACGTCGGACCGCTCGTCGAGGATGTCGAAGATGCGTTCCCCGGAGGCGACGGCACGAGCAAAACTGTTAATGGTCATGCCCAACATGCGGACGGGCATCATCAGCAGCAGCAAGTAGGTGTTGAACGCCACCAGCGTTCCCAGGCTGAAGTTGGGGTCATCGATCACCTTCCAGCCGCCAAACCAGAGCACCGCCACCTGCCCGGCGCCGAGGATGGCGTTGAAGAGCGGCGCGCGCATGGCGAACATGCGCATCACGGTGACGGTGCGGTCATCGAGCATGGCGTTGACCGGCGCAAAGCGGCGAGCTTCGGCATCTTCCTGGGCAAACGCGCGCACCACGCGCGCGCCGGCCAGGTTCTCCTGCACCACCACATTCACGTCCGCCCAGGCTTCCTGCACCATCTGAAACAGCGGACGGATGCGCTTGGCAAACGATAGGGCGATGCCGACCAGCAGCGGAACGATCAGGAGCGACAGCAGAGCCAGTTGCCAGTCGATCACAAACAGGATTACCGCCACGCCGCCGGTGACCAGCAAGATCTGCACGATCTGGAAGATGCCCATCGACGCGAAGCGGCGAACGCGTTCGACATCGCTGGTCGTACGCGACATCAGTTCGCCCGTGCGGGTCTCGTCGTGGAATCGGAACGAGAGGCTCTGGATGTGCATATAGAGCTGATTGCGAATGGCGAAAACCACCCGCTGACTCAGGACCTCGGCCATGAATTGGCGGCCAAACTGCGATAGGCCCTTGAAGGCCGTGAAGGCGACCACCAGACCTGCAGTGATGTAAAGAACCGACTGAGCGCCTTCCTCAAGACCTCCGTCGATGGCCTGCCGCAAAAACATCGGTATCGCCAGGTCGGCGACCGTGCCCACCAGCGTGACCGCCAGAGTCCCCAGGCTCAGCCGCCAATGCGGCAGGGCATAGCGAATCAAGCGGGTCAGGATCGTCGTGCTACGCATGCGTAGCCCTTCGTCGAGACCCGAAGTAGCCGGCTTCACGCTTGGCGCTGATGGCGCCGTTCAGCCGGCCGAGGGCTTGCGCAATGTCCGCAAGCTCGGACTCGCCGAGTTCATCGAGCGCACCCTCCAGATACTCCACGAAGGCGGCTTCATAGGCCGCCAGGCTCTCAAGCCCGGGAGTCGTGGGTTCGATCAGGAGATGGCGACGATCATCGGGATCCTCGGTGCGCGTGGCCAGGCCGGCCACGACCAGACGGTCCACTGTCTGCGACATGGTCTGGCTGCTGAGTAGCTGCCACTCGGCCAACTGCTTCATCCGTCGCGGACTTCGCCGACGCAGGGCGCGCAGTGTCCGGTATTCCGGTCCGCTGAGCCCCAGGCTGGCTTCGCGGGCCTTGGCGAAGCGGCGAGCAATGCGCGTAAGGCGCGGACCCAGCACGGCCAATTCAACCGCAGCTTCCGCGCTTGCGTCTCTCGTAATTGTCAGTCTCTCAGATCATCCGCTTACCGAATCATACGTGTTACTTACGAATTTCGCAACCGTTTCGGCGCTGGCCGGGATCGAAGCCAGAGCGGACCTGCGCTGAACGGTGGCTTAGGCGTTGTCAATGATTGCCAGGAGGTTGGCCGAGTCCGGCCAGTCGCGCTGGTGGGCGCCCACGCTGATAAAGCGAATCCGGCCCGTGGGATCGGCCAGAAACACGCTTGGACGGGCAATGTTCCAAGACTCGAAGTTGAGGCGGACGTAGACACCGTAGCGGCGGATGGCGGCGCGATCGGGATCGGCCAGCAGCGGGAACGGGAGCGACAGGCCCTTGGCAAAGCGACGCACGCCTTCCGGCGCCTGACCATACACGCCAGCGATCCGGACGTTGCGCCTTTCCCATTCCTCCAGCTCGCCCGCGAGCTGCGCCAGATAGCTCCGGCAGTTGGGTCACCAGGTATGGCGAAGGAAGATCAGCAGTTGCCACTGGCGGCGGGCCGGAATCTCGCAGAGCTGTTCGGGAGCCGAAGCCAGCGGCAGGGTGAAGCGGGGCGCGGGGTCCCCGAGCCCGAGCGTTTCCGAGCCCTCGGCACGCGGCAAGGTTTAGCTTTCTGGATATCTGGGACGGTGACGCAAACCTGAGTATCGCAATGCCGCGGGCCCGCGACTGCCGGGACTCAGGCGACGATGTCGCGACGCCGGAAGATGGCGAGCGAGAGAACCGCCGTAACGAGCGCGGTGGCGCCCAGCACCAGGGTGTCGCGCCAGATGAAGTCACCGGGCCCCAGTTGGTCCACTGGATTCCAGTAGCCAAAAATGCTGATTTTTTCCAGCCACTCCAGGTTGGACGCGATGTCCGCCACGATCAGCAGCACGAACATGATCACGATGATGCCGGCCGCCAGCCCATAGGTTCGGCCGGGTTGCAGGATCAGGGTGGCCAGCAGTAGCCCGCCGCCGGCGATGGCCAGCGTAAAGACGAGCATCTGCAGGTGGACCAGCAGCAGCTCGAGCGCGCCCAACTCAACCTCGGCGGCCCAGATTGCCGCGCCGATCATGATGGAAACGTATGACGCGGCAATCACCACGGTGGTGAGTATCAGCAACGCCGCGAGCCGCGACAGCAGGAAGCGCGTACGGCTGATCGGCGCCGCCAGCAGCACGTCCAGCGTGCCGGATCCAAAGTCGCGCGTGATCAGTCCGGCCCCGAACCAGACGCCGAAGTAGGCCAGCACGAGCATCAGCGTGCTGGTGTACTGCGAACTGAAGTAGCTGTAGAACGTGTTCTGTTGGGCCGTCGCCCCCGCGACCTGGGTGCCGCCAAAGACCTCGCTGCCGCCCATGGCCTGGGTGAGGTCGTCCCAGTTTTCGGCGAACAGCGGCCACAGGCCCATGATCAAGAGGCCCAGCGCGAAGATCCCGAAGTCGAACCAGAAGGTGGCCAGCCGCCGGGTTCGCAGAGTCACGCGGATGATGCTGAGGTTCATGCGCCACCCTCGCTCTCGTAGTGTTGCAAGAATGACTCCTCGAAGCTGGGTTCGTCGGTCTCCAGGTCGACCACGGTGTACCGCGCCAGCGCCTTGATCACCGGATCGATCGAGCCGCTGACCTCGAAGCGCGCCGTGCCGTCCTCGATGCTGATGTCGCTGACCCCCGGGATGACCAGATCGGCAGGCGCCTCGCCGTCAAAGGTGACGGTGACCCGCCGCACGCGCGCGACGCTGAGGTCGGCCACGGTGTCCACTTGCACCAGCCGCCCCAGGCGCAGGATGCCGACGCGGTCGCAGAGAGCTTCGGCCTCGGACAGCACATGGGTAGAGAGCAGCACGGTGCGCCCCTCGTCGCGCAGCTCGCTGATGATCTTGCCGAACTCCTGCTGCACCAGCGGGTCGAGACCGCGGGTTGGCTCGTCGACGATGTATACGGGCACGTCTTCCTGCAACGCGCGCACGACAACCACCTTCTGGCGATTGCCCATGGAGAGGTCGCCGATCTTCCGGGAAGTGTCCAGTTCCAGCCGTTCGGTCAACTCATCGCGCCGCTTCCGCGGTGCGTTCGTCAGATTGCCGAAGGCATCCAGATACTGGCCTACTTTCATGAAGGTGTAGAGGCTGCTGTCGCTGGGCAGGAAGCTCATTGAGTTGCGGGCGGTGGGGCCGTCGCGGTGGACGTCAAGTCCCAGCACCTCGGCCCGCCCGCGCGTGGGGCGCATCAACCCCATGAGCAATCGGATCGTGGTGGTCTTGCCGGCGCCGTTGGGTCCGAGGTAACCGAAGATCTCGCCCGGACGGACTTTCAGGTTGAGGTCGGAGAGGGCCTCTACGTCGCCGTAGTGCTTGGTCAGGCCCCATGTCTGGATGGCGATGTCGCTCATGGCGGCCCGGAAACCTCCGCTCGCGCCCTCGGGCGGCTGTCCGGTGGGTTCTCTTGGTCTGGGCACCTCACTGTAGCAATTCGGCTTGTTCCCGCTATGTGGCAAACACTACGGCGGGAGACCGGCGGGCGGGGCGTCCTTGTGCATTCGAGCGGTCGCCGAGGCGCGCGCCGCCGACGGCCGCCTAGACTGCGCGATGCGGCTGGATCTGTTTCCGCTCAATACCGTTCTGTTCCCCGGCATGCGGCTGCCGTTGCACATCTTCGAGCCGCGCTACCGGGCGATGCTGGGGCGCTGCATTGAGACGGAAGGCGTCTTTGGCGTGGTGCTAATCGCCGAGGGCGAGGAGGTGGGCCCTGCCGCCATCCCGTACAAGATCGGTACGACCGCGCGTGTCGAGAAGGTCGAGTATTTGCCGGACGGCCGCTTCAACCTGCTGGCGCTGGGCGAGACGCGCTTCCGCATTGAGCGCATTGTGGCCGAGGAACCGCACGTGGTGGGCGACGTGGACTTGGCGCCCCTGCGAACCGACACCGCCGAGTCAACCCTGCAGCGCGCGGAGGACGTCCGCGCGCAGTTTGATCGCCTGGTGACGCTGATGATCGAGATCCAGGCTGGCTATATGCCGGAGTTCGAATTGCCGACGGATCCATTGCAACTGGCCTATCTCATCGCCGCCGGCGTACCCACCGGCCCCGGCAGCGCCCAGCGACTGTTGGAAGCGGATTCACTTGCCGACCTGCTGGCCCTTGAGGGCGAACTGCTGGACCTGCGGATAGAACAGGCGCTGCACCGGCTGCAGGAGAAACTAGACGCGCGCAGGAACTAGGCGGCAGCGCTCTCGGGAGTCCCACATGCGGCTCGGGCCGGTTCCCCCGCTTGGCCGACGGTTCGGGCCGTGATGCAGGGCAACGACCTTGAGATTGCCGGTTCTGTAGACTCGCTGCGGTCAACGTGGACGCACGCTCAAAGTTGAGGTGTGACGATGGACGACTATCCGGTTGATATTTCGGTTGAATATCCCGAGCGAAGCTCGCGCCTGCTGGCGCTGGCAGGGTTGCTCTCCTTGATCAAGCTGCTGCTGCTCCTTCCGCACATTGTGGTGCTTTCGATCCTGGGGGTCGTCGCAAGCATCGCGGCCTTGGTTGGCTGGATCGCAGTCCTGATCGTTGGCTACTACCCGCGCGGGCTCTTCGACTTCCAGGTCGGGCTCCTTCGCTGGAACCTGCGGGTGAACGCGTACTTCCTGAGTGTGACCGACCGCTACCCGCCGTTTCGCCTCCACGACTAGCCCACCCAGCAACGGTGGTTCCGAGTCCCGGCGGGTCGGCGCCGGGACCGCGCCAGGGCCGACCCGATTCCGGTCGTCTAGTCTGCCTGGGTGACTGAGCAAACTGATTCGCCTGCCGCTCCCGCGGCGGGTGGCCAGCGAGAGTTTGTCGCCGACACGCAGACGAGAGAACTGCTGGAGCTGCCAGTTGTCTTGGCACGGGTAGCCGAATCTGCCTCGTTCTCGGCCGCGCGCGCCGAGGTGCTGGCGCTGCAACCGAGCCTCGATAGCGCGACGGTGAGCGCGCGGTTGGAGCTGACGGCGCAAGGCCGCCAGTTTCTTGATGTCAGCCGCTCGTTCACCGTGGGCGCCGCGCGCGACGTGCGCGACCGAGCCGAACGGGCCGCGCGCGGCGCGCGGCTGGACCCCGCCGACCTGTTGGACGTCCACGACCACCTGCGCGCCACCCGGCTGGCCGTGGCGGCCGTAGGGCGACAGGCGGTCGTGCTTCCCGCGCTCTGGTCGCTGGTGGAGGCCGCCAGCGATCCGCCGGACCTGGAAGGTCGGATTGCGGCCGCCGTCGATGAAGAAGCTGAGGTTCGCGACGAGGCCTCCGAGGAGCTGTCGCGCCTGCGACGCATGCTGGCGCGGGCGCGCGGACGCCTGACGCGCCTGCTGGAACGCATGATTCAGCAGGTCTCCGCGGACGTATTGCGGGAGCGCATCGTCACCGAGCGCCGCGGGCGGCTGACCGTGCCGGTGCGGCGGGAACGGCAGCGAGACTTTCCAGGCGTGGTGCATGACGTCTCAGCCAGCGGCGCCACGGTGTTCATGGAGCCGCTGGCGGCGATTGAGGCAGGCAACGAGATTCGCTCGCTGGAGGTGGCCGAGCGCCGCGAGGTCGAGCGCATCCTGCTGGAACTCTCGGCGGCGGTGGGCGCGGCACGGCAGGCGCTGAACGCCGCCGTGCAGGCCCTGGCCGACCTGGACCGGACCCTGGCCGTCGCGCGCTATGCCGACGCCACGGAGGCCGTGGCGCCTGTCGTGAGCGATGACACGTCGTTCGATCTGCAAGCGGCCCGCCACCCGCTGCTGGAAACGCCGGTGCCAATTGATGTACATCTCGATGGCGTCGTGGACCGGGCATTGGTGATTACCGGCGCCAACACCGGCGGCAAGACCGTGGCCCTGAAAACGGTGGGGCTGCTGCACCTGATGGCGGCCTGCGGACTGCATATCCCCGCCAAACCCGGATCGAGGGTGGCCGTTTTCGAGCAGGTGGCTGCCGATATCGGCGATGCGCAGAGCATCGAACACAGCCTCAGCACGTTTGCCTCGCACGTACGCAACCTGCGGGCCATGGTTGAGGCTGCCGGCCCGGGCGCGCTGGCGCTGGCCGACGAGATCGGCGCAGGCACCGACCCGGATGAAGGCGCGGCCCTGGGACAGGCGGTCATTGCCGCGTTACTGGAACGAGGCGCAACCGTGGTGGCCACCACGCATCACCCGGCCCTCAAGGCCTTTGCCGCCTCGCACCCGGCGACCCGAAACGCCAGCGTGGAGTTTGACCAGGCCACCCTGCGCCCGACGTACCGCCTGCGCCTGGGGATTCCGGGGTCCAGCAACGCCCTGGAGATTGCCGATCGTCTTGGTCTCGACGCGAAGATCGTGGACGACGCTCGTCTGCGCATGTCGAAGGGGGCGCTGGACCTGGAACAAGCGATTGCCGACGCGCAGAACGCACGGGCAGCCGCCGAACGGGAACGTACCGCCAGCGCGCAGGCACGGAACGCCGCCGAACAATCGCGTCGCGAGCTCGACGACCACCTCAACGAACTCGAGCGAGACCGCGATGCCTTGCTACGCGACACGCGGCGGGCGGCTCGCGGGCTGCTGCGTGACGCCCGGCGGGCCCTCCAGGAGGCGAGGCGGGCGGCACGTTCCGGTCAGGCCGACGCCAGGCGCACGGCGCGCGCCAGCCTGGAGGCGACGGAGAAGCGGCTGGCTCCGTCGGCGACGCCACCAACTCAACCCGCCCAGCGCGGCCCGCTTGTAGTGCGCGTGGGCGACGAGGTGGCGGCCGACGGGTTCAGCGGCCGCGCCCAGGTGCTGAGCATCACGGAGCAGTCCGTGGAGGTCGCCATTGGCAGCGCTCGCGCCACCTTCGATCGCGCTCGCCTGCAACGAGTGTTTCCGGCGTCACCCCGTCCGCAACGCCGTCGCCGCCGCGCGCCCAGGGACGGAGGGACGCACGAGATTGATATTCGCGGGATGCGGGCCGAAGAAGCAGCCGAGATGGCGGAACGTAGCGTTGACGACGCACTGCGTCAGGGTGCCACGTCCGTTCGCATCATCCACGGCAAGGGCACGGGCGCCCTACGCGCGGTCGTGGCCGAGGTGCTGACCGTGCACCCCTCGGTTCAGCGACACGCCGCCGCGCCGCTGAATGAAGGCGGCGACGGCGTCACGGTAGCGGCCCTACGCAACTAGTCGAGGTCGGCCGTCGGTCCAGGCCCTGATCTGAGTCGCGCTACTGGTGGAGCGTCTCGAAGTCGACGCCGGGTTCGACGCCAAACAGCTTGCGGGCGACCTCACGCCGAAAGTTGGCGGTCTGCTCCGAGGTCAGGACGTAGGCGGTCGCGAGACCTGCCGCGAATCCGGCGGGAAAAGCAAGCCCCACGCCCAGCAGGAGCATCTTGAATCCACGCATCGCCGACCCTACTGAACTCGCAGCACGACGGGCGCTTCCGTCCAAAACTCTTCCAATTGATAGTACGCCCGGCCGTCCTCGGAAAACACATGAACCACCACGTCGCCAAAGTCGGCCAGCACCCAGGCGTCCGCCGCCTCGCCTTCAATCAAGGGTCGCCGTCCGACCACGGCTTTCAACTCGCGGTCCAGCGCGTCGCGCACCGCGCGCATCTGGGGCGTGCTGGACACTGTCGTGACGACAAAGTAATCCGCCAGGACGCTCAGGCCGCGGATATCCAGCAGCAGGGTATCCGCCGCCCCGCGCGCGGCCACCGCATCCACGATGTGGCGCGCCAATTCAATCGGGCTCAGAGGCAAACCGGAATTCGGGCAGGTGGCTGAATCATATCGCCCCCGACCCATTCGTCCCGCCACTGGTGTAGAGATTGCGCGCGGCAATGTATGCGGCCACGGCCGGTGGCACCCAGGCGTCAACCGATCCCCCCTCGGCGAGGACGGCACGGATCTGGGAGGCGGCGATGTCCACCGGCGGCATGCGGTGTACGTGGATCCGCCGGTCGGCCCTCGGGTGTAAGGCCAGCACCTCCGGCGGAATCTCCGTGCTGTGCCGGGGCCGCGGGACGGCGATGATCTGGGCCGCCGCCAGGATCCGGTCGGTCTTCCGCCAGGCCGGAAGTTCAGCCACGGCATCCGCGCCCAGGATGAGGAAAAACTCTGCGCCAGGGTGCCGGACCGCCAGTCGCTTGAGCGTGTCGATCATGTATGACCGTCCAGGCCGGTCGATATCAATGGCCGAGACTTCGAAGTCCGGCAGGCCATCAATGGCTTGACGGACCATTGCCACACGGTCTTGCGCTGAAGCCAGCGGCGCGGCGCGCAACGGCGACTGGCGCGCCGGGATGAAGAGGATGCGTTTCAGGTCATACGCCTCGCGCACGCTGCGCGCCACGGCCAAGTGTCCACGATGGACCGGGTCGAACGTACCGCCGTAGATACCAATACGGCCCATGTCAGGCAGCGCGAAGCGTCTGCGTACGACCCGACGCCGCACCGGCCAGCACCGCGCGCGTCAACGCGACGGCCCGGACGCCGTCAGACAGATCGGGGAGCGACGCGCCGGCCGCAGCGGCGCTGGCAAGGGCCCGCACCAGATCACGAAGAGCCTGGCCATCTGGCTCGACTCGCGCCAACCAGGCGCCGCCCTCACGTTCGAGCGTGAGGCCGGGCAGCCGCGGCGGATCCAGAGGTCGACCGTCGAGCGGAATGATCTCCGCCACGGTCCAATTGGACCAGATCCGCATGCGGGTTACGCCGTCCGTCAGATCCAGTACCACCGGTCCGAATTCTGGATCGGCGCCTCCGCCGACGACCGTGAGCGAAGCATGTCGCTCGCGGTCAAAGTACAACTCGGCCGCCAACGCGTCGGCTCGAGGAGGCACGAACGCAGTCGCACGACCTTGCTTGGTGGAAGGCAGTGGGCCCCCGTCGGCCACGATCTCCGCCGGCTGGGCATCGAACAGGTGCATCAACAGATCCAGCGCGTGATGGGGCGAGGTCCACAGGGTTTCGCGAACGGACTTCGGCGCCTGCGGTGGGCCTACGTCGACGGCCGTGAACAGGTGGGCGAATCGTGGTTCTGGCACAACCGCGCGAAGAACTCGCACCAGCGGCTCAAATCGCCATTCGAAGGCCATGCGAACGCCTCCGGGCGCGCCCGCGGCGGCGCGAGCCGTGCGGCGAGCCTCAACGACGCCGCGGGCCAACGGCGGATTCGCCAGCACCTGGATTCCCGCCCGCACGGCTGCCAGCAGGGTGGCTGAGTCCGGGCGCGGGGCGGCCAAGATGAGCGTGTCGAGCGCCTGTCCGGCCCAACTGGTCGCCGCCTCGCCGCCAAGAGCGCCGGCGCAGGCTTGCGCCGCCGCCAGGTCGTCATCGACACAAAGGGTCACTTCGGCGGCGGCGATGGATGCCACGGCGGCGGAAAAGGCCGGGCCGCGAGCGCCGCAGCCCGTAATCCCGAAACGGTGCGCGAGCATGGCACGAATCTGCGCAGGCGCGCGCGCCGCGTCAACCCACCGCGCGGGTTAGGATGCCGGCAGTCAGACGCGCGGAGAGACCTGATGGCAGATGCGAACCCGCAACTGAGCGGCTGGGCGCTGGTGCTTGGCGCATCCAGCGGATTTGGAGCCGCCACGGCCCGCTATCTGGCTGCGTGCGGGATGGATGTCACGGGGGTGCACTTCGACCGGCGCAACACCCAGCATCTCGCGGACGCGGTCAAGCAGGACATCAAGGCCCTGGGTCGCCAGGCGCGTTTCTTCAACGTCAATGCTGGAAACTCCGCCGCGCGAACCAAGGTGCTCGACGCGATCACAGACGACGTTCAAGGCAACGAGCCGCCAATCCGGGTGCTGCTGCACTCCATTGCGTTCGGAACCACCGTGCCCTACGTCGGCATGGCAGGCGCGCCCGGCGTGACGCCCAAGCAGATGGACATGACGCTGGACCTGATGGCCCACACGCTCGTCTACTGGTCGCAGGATCTGGTTGAGCGTGAACTAATGGCCCAGGGCTCGCGCATCTACGCCATGACCAGCGCGGGCACCTCGACGATCTGGCCCAGCTACGGTCCCGTCGGCGCGGCCAAGGCCGGCCTGGAGCAGCACATCCGGCAGTTGGCGGTGGAGTTGGCGCCACGAGGCATATCGGCCAACGCGATCCGGGCAGGCGTCACCGACACCCCGGCCTTGCGCAAGATTCCCGGCAATCAAGCCATGGTCGACCAGGCGCGGCGCATGAACCCGGCCGGACGAATCACCACGACCGAGGACGTAGCTCGAGCCATCGCGGCCCTCACCGTAGCCGAGGCCGCCTGGATCACCGGCAACGTGATCGGCGTGGACGGCGGCGAGAACCTGGTGATGTAGACGGGTCGCGTTGCCGGTCGCCGGCGCATGAGGGCCAGCGTTAGCCTTGAATCACCGAGTCAACGGGCGGATTCGGCCTCGCGAGCGTCAACCGCCTGACGAGTGGCCCGAGTGGCCTGGGAGGGCACGCGACGAACCTAAGCGGGCAGGAGCGTCCAACGGCGAGCGCTGATTGCGTTAATCGCCCGAAGGATTGCTCGTCGCTCTCATGGAGTCATCCACCGCCCGAGAGAGCAGTTCGAGCGTATGCACCACGGTCTCCAACTGTTCCGTGTTCAGCCGCTCCAGCACCTGATCGATGCGCATTCGACCGATTCGCCAGACTGCGGCGACGGACTCGCGTCCCTGGTCCGTCAACTCACAGACCACGGCCCTGCGGTCACCCGGATCAAGATTCCGAGCCACCAGACCCTTGTTGACCAGACGATCCACGATCGTGCTAGTAGCGGAGAGGGTGCTGTCCAATTGCCGGGCGATTTGCCCCATCCGTAAGGAACCCCCGTACTGCAGCACAGCCAGTGCCTTGATCTGCGGAATGGTCAGATCCATCCCATCCCACTCCTGCTTGGGGCCCGTGTGCATCTGCTGATTCAAATACTCAACCAACTCAATGAACCGGTCGGCCAGCGCTTGCCTGGAATCTTCGTGCATGAACTCCGAACCATTCACCCTGTCACGCAGAGCGCTAGCGTAGACACATCAACTTGTGCCAACCCGCGACTGCTGAGCCGGGAAATCCACGCGTTCGTGGGCCAAGCGTAGGCTTGCAGCTTTCCGGCTGTCAACCGGGTAGCCTATCCGTGTACTCCACCCGCGCCCCAGGCCATGGCCTGGGGCGCGGGTGGACGACGCGTTACCCTCTAAACTTGACCGATGGGATTCATCGGCTGGCCTGGGTCCGCAGGCTTCGAAGTCGTCGGCCAGTTGGATTCCGCCCAGCGGTCGGCGGGGCCCGGGTAGACCAAAAGCCGCGACCAGCACGGAGGCGTCAATAGCCATGGTCGCCTGCGGTCAGCGTCGCAAGAGCGCACGATCCGCGACGGGCTGACCCACGGTTGCGCCAGGGCCGTGCGCCCCCGAACGACCCGCAACCAGGCGATGACGGTGGGCCGTAATGCGGTCTATTCCAGATCGCCGCGGCGAAACTCCACACGGAAATGCGGCGAGCTCGTCGCGCACGCCCTCGGGGACACCGCCAACGGTGGTCGGTACGGGCATGACGTCACAACGTTGCCGCCGCCAGTGCCTTGCAACCGCAGGTCATGCCCGAAGCATCGGCTGATCTCGGGACGGACGAGCGCAGGCGGCGTCCGGCGGCAACCGTGTCACGCTGTCCTGGCGAGCCTGGAATCCCAAGACGTGCTGTGGGTGGTGCGCGGCGACCGCGAAGCTTGACTTCGCCGTTCTCAGGCTGACGCGCTACGCTTAGGCCGTTGCTACCCGAGGTCAGTAAAGCGAGCCGGTCTATGTAACGTCCAGAGCGCGGGGATCGAGGATGAATCCTCGCGGGGCGCGCGCCCTCAACGTGCCGCCACGGCAGGTGCGGCGCAGGCGCCCGAAAACGACACGTGGCGATGGGTGATTCCCGGCGACGACGCGCGGGCACGGAATTCAACCCTTTTCTCTCTGAATGGAGATACGCAACGATGTCGCTTCTCTGGACGCGCGACGCGCCCCGCTGGGCGCTGACGGTTCGCGCGGCGACGGCCGTGTTGCTGGCGCTCACGGCCATCATGCTCATCCGCAACATGGTCTTCGCCCAGGCCGACCCGTCGGGCGAGGCCACGCTGGAGGCCGACCCGACCGTCGGCGTCACCTTCGTATGGACGCTGCTCTCGGGTGCCCTGGTGTTCTTCATGCAGGCCGGTTTCGCCTTCCTGGGCGCCGGTCTCATCCGCGCGAAGAACACCGTCAACTACCTGACCAAGAACATCCTGGACTTCGCGGCCGGCGGCCTCTCGTTCTGGGCCTTCGGCTACGCGTTCATGTTCGGGGGGGCAGGCGAATCTTTGGGTCTTTCGGGAATGGACCAGGGCAATGCCTTCATCGGCTACTCCGGGTTCTTCCTGGTCAACCAGGCCTACGACGTCTCGACGGCCATGTTCTGGTTCTTCCAGATGGTCTTTGCCGCCACCACGGCCACGATCGTGGCCGGCGCCGTGGCCGAGCGCACCAAGGTCACCGCCTACCTGGCCTACAGCTTCCTGGTGACCGCGCTGGTGTACCCGATCTACGGGCACTGGATGTGGGGCGGCGGCTGGCTGGGCGGCGAGCAGCTGGAAAGCTGGATCGGCGCCGCGGCAGTGGACTTCGCCGGTTCCGGCGTGGTCCACACCATCGGCGGCATGCTGGCCCTGGCCGGCGCGTACACCGTGGGCGCCCGCATGGGCAAGTACGGACCGAACGGCGAGGTCCGCGTGCTCAAGGGCCACAACATGGTCTACGTGGTCATTGGGACGTTCATCCTGTTCTTTGGCTGGTTCGGCTTTAACGCCGGCAGCACCGTCAACGGCAACGACCCGCGCATCGCGGTCATCGTTGCCAACACTTTCCTGGCCGGCGCCACCGGCGCGGTCACGGCCGCCTACATCCGGCTGGTGCAGCGCGGCAAGATCAGCGCGGCCGACACGGCCAACGGCTCGCTGGCCGGCTTGGTCGCCGTCACCGCCCCCTGCGCCTTCATCGCGCCCTGGGCCGCGGTGGTGGTTGGCGCGGTCGGCGCGATCGTCATGCTGGCCGGTGTGTGGTTCATCGACACCAAGCTGAAAATCGACGACCCGATTGGCGCCTCGTCGGTTCACGGGGTAGCCGGGGTCTGGGGCCTGCTGGCGGTCGGCATCTTTGCCGACGGCACGTACGGCGTCAGCGGCTTCATTGCCGGCAACGGCGTCCAGTTCGTCGCGCAGTTGATCGCCGCCGTCGTGGCGGTCCTCTGGGCGCTGGGCACCGGACTCCTGCTCTTCCACGCGCTCAAGGCCACCATGGGCCTGCGCGCCTCACCCGAGGAGGAGATGAGCGGCCTCGACGTGCCGGAACACGGGGAGGAAACCTACCCGGTCGAGGCTTCGTAGAGCCATTCCGCCCGCTCGCAACGGGCACCACGAGGGGCCGCAGCGTCCGCCGCGGCCCCTCGGCTGTTCTCGAACCGATCTACTGGTGAGCTTCCAGCGCTTCGGTCGGCCACATGGCGCCGGGATTCATGATGTTGTCGGGATCAAAGGCGTGCTTGATGCGGCGCATGGCGTTGAGGGTCGGCGCGTCGTACGCCCGGTCGACGAAGGGCTGCTTCACCCGCCCCAGGCCGTGCTCGCCCGAGAGGATGCCGCCGGCCGCAAGCCCGGCATCCGCCACGATGGGCAGTAGGCCAAGGGCCCGGTCCCGTTCGTCCGGATCCGCCGGGTCGTAGAGCATGTTGGGATGCAGGGTGCCGTCGGCCGCATGGCCAAAGATGGCCACGACGACATCGGCGTGGTCCGCGGCCTGCTTGATCGCCGTGAAGGTTGGCGCGAGCTGCGAGTAGGGCACGCAGATGTCCTCGCCGATCTTGGCCGGGCGGATACGCGCCAGCGAAGCGGTGATTCCGCGCCGCGCCTCCCACCAGCGCTCGGCGCGGGCGGGATCCACACTATCCAGCCCGCCGCCGGCGGACTTGAGCAGATGGTCCAAGGCGGCGGCCTGGTCCCGAACCTCGCCTGCCTCGCCGTCCAATTCAACCAGCAGCAGTCCGCCGGCGGCGCGCGGGAAGCCCCACGACCGCGAGCGTTCCAGTGATTCGACCGTGATGTCGTCCAGAAACTCCAGCTTGGCCGGGGTGATGCCGCTCGCCATGATTGCCGCCACTACCTGCAGTGCGGCTTCGCCGTCGGGAAAGCCGGCGGCACGTACGGTGCGGTGGGACGGCAACGGGCGAAGCTGGAGCGTGATCCCGGTGACGATGCCCAGCGTGCCCTCAGAGCCGATGATGAGGTCGATGACGGCATCGTCCGTGCCGCGCGTCAGGCACAGCAGCCCGTGGCGCGGCGTGACCACGCGCAGACCCACCACCGCGTCACGGGTGACGCCGTACTTGAAGGCGTAAGGCCCGCCGGCGTTGGTGGCCACGTTTCCGCCGATCGTGGCGGCCGCTTCGGACGACGGATCGGGCGCATAGAACAAGCCGCACCTGGCGGCGTAGGCGCGAAAGTCTCGAGTGACGACGCCGGGCTCGACTGCGGCCCGGCGCCGCACGGCATCGAAGTCCGTGATGCGGCGCATTCGATTCGTGTCGATCAGCAGAGACCCATCGGGCGGAACCGCCGACGCCGACAGGCTGGTGGCCCCGCCGCGCGCGAGACAGGAAACTCCGTGGTTGCCGGCCGCCACCAGCGCCTCAACGATCTGGGCTTCCGTCTCCGCCAGCATCACGGCGCCCGGGGCGCCACGGTAGCCCATCGTGGCGTCGTAGCCGTAAGCCACAAGCTCGTCGGGATCCGTCAGCAGGTGTACGGCGCCGTCAAGACGACGGAGTTCGGCAATCAGGACCGGATTCATCGACGCTGCTGTTCGCTTGGGATCCAGACTGGTTCATCACGCATGCGGGCATGGTAGGCGGCAGATTGGCGTGTGAGCAGGATCCAGCGGGGATTCAGGCGGCTACGGCACTGGCTCGACTCATGTGTTCGTGTTTTGTACGGTATCCCGATGAGGCGCCATCGGACGACGCGGGAGATTCGGTTGGCCGCCGGGCTGCTGCGGCGACGAGGCGGGCGGACAGCCGCAGCGCCGATTCCGGACGCCGCCGACCTGGCGCGAATCGCAACTGAACTGCGCGTCTACGAGCGCCCACTGCCGCTGAGCATCCGGGGGCTGCTGGCCAGCGTCGGCCGTGGCCAACCGGCACTTGTGGTCAATGCCCGGCTGACCGGCGCGGATCGAAACGTCAGCGCCGCCCACGAACTCGGGCACTGGGTGTTGCACGCGGGCGCCACGGCCGCTGATCTATCAGGCAGCGAGCGCCAGCGCCACGAGTGGGAAGCGGATCGGTTTGCGCTGGAACTGCTGCTACCGGCGGAACTCATCCGACGGGCGCTGGCCGAGCGGCGTTGCTCACTGCCAGCCGCAGCGGTGCGGATGGGAGTGCGTAGAAACTATCTGTCGCGTCGGATTCGTGAATTGAGGCTGGCTGATCAGCCTTTCTTGAGGAGAGGAAGCCCAGTGCGCGGGTTCTCGGACACGACGTAGCCGTCGGGCATTTCATCCACCGCGCCCTCACCCACCGATTTCGCGAAGTAGTAAATGCGCTGCTGACGACCGCCTCGCAGCGTCACCACCCGCGAGTGCAGATGGTACGTGTGCCCGGACTTCTTGCTGATCACGCTATACGCCACAGTTGTCCTCCATGGAGCGCCGCGCTTGGCGCAATTGGCGAGTCGGGAGCATACAGTCAATCCGTCACGCCACAAAACCCACGTCACGACGAACCCGCATGGGTCAGTTATGAGTGTTTATGGAGAGCTCGTATGAGATCGCCCGGACCTACGTGACAAGTGCGGGCGGCGTGGCCTTTCGCCAGCGTCAGGGGTCGGTGAGACTGAACACGGCGCTGGGCATCGTGAGGTCTGTTGACGAACGCACCGATTCCCTGGACCCCGCTTAGACCTGCGGTCATCCAGAGGCGCCTGCGCGCGCACGGGCTGGATGCGCCGGTGAGGGTGGCGGACCTGACCGGCTCGACCCAAGACGACGCGCTGGCCGGTCTGCGGTTGGGCGTGCCGCATGGCGCGGTATACGCAGCCGAGCGCCAGTCGCAGGGGCGCGGACGCCGCGGCCGCCGCTGGGTCACGACGCCCGGCGGCCTGCTGTTCTCCATCGTCTCGCGCATCAGCGCCGCGACGCCCGCTGCCGCCGGACGGCTGACCATCGCCGTCGTGGTGGGGGTTGTGCGCGCAGTCCAGACGTGTACGGGCGCCTCGGCTTCCATTAAGTGGCCGAATGACCTGGTGTTCGGCCAGGCCAAGGCCGGGGGCGTGCTGGTGGAAACCCACGGAAACGCTGCGGTGGTGGGCGTAGGGCTGAATGCATGCAGCGCGGCTGGGATGGCCGAAGGACAGCCCACAACCGCCGTTGCCGCCTATGCGACCCGCTCGTTCGACCGCAACGACCTGCTGGCGGCCTGCGCGGTAGAGATGCTGGACGCCCTGGCGGCTGAAGGCGCCGCGTGGGACGCCGTCTATGCCGAGTGGGTCCGACGGTCGGTGCTGGTGGGACGCGAGGTAGAAGTGAGCGGCGCGATTTGTGCGCGCGGCGAGGTGGAGGGGTTCGATCCAGACGGCGCACTGCGGCTGCGCGACACGGCTGGCGATCTACGACGGATCAGCAGCGGCGCCATTTCGTTGCGCCTGGTCACGGACGCTCAACCTCCGTGTCCATGAGCAACCACGTGGCGGCGCTGCGGGCGCGGGGGGCTCGGTGGCGGCGCCAGGCGGTGCATCCGCCCGTGCCCGCCTGGATGTTGCACACGGTCACGTTTGTCATCGTGCTTGCCGTTGGCGCAACCCTACGCTTCGTCGGCCTGGACTGGGACCAGGGCCAGCACCAGCACCCCGACGAGCGTTTCCTTAGCACGGTGCTGCTCCAGATCGAGCCGGCGCCGAATCTGTGGACGTACTTCGATCCAGGCCGTTCGCCGCTAAATCCGTTCAACCACGATGTCTCGTTCTTCGTCTATGGCACGTTCCCGCTGTTTCTGGTCGAGTCGCTGGCGCGAGTGCTGGGGCGCAGCGGTTACGACGAGATCTACCTGGTCGGCCGGACGCTCTCGGCCCTGTTCGACCTTGGGACGGTGGGAGTGGTCTACCTGCTGGCTCGACGGCTGCTGGGGCCATGGCCGGCCGTGGTGGCGGCGGCGCTGCTGGCGTTGACGGTGCACTCGATTCAGATCGCGCACTTCTTAGCCGTCGATACGTTCGCCACCTTCTTTGCCACGCTGACCCTCTGGCTGCTGGTTCGGTACTCGAAGTCCCGGGAGGCGCGCACCCTGGGGCTGGCGGGGATCGCCACCGGGCTGGCCATGGCCAGCAAGCTGAGCACGAGCCTGCTGCTGCTGTTGTTCGCGGGCTGGTGGACACTGACAGGCGCGCGCGCACGCGTGCTTGGCGACACCTGGGCGCGCCGCGGGGCATGGCTGGCACATCTGTTGGCATTCGGCGTATTCGCGGCGCTGGGCTTTCGGCTTTTTCAGCCCTACGCGTTCGCCGAGGCGTGGCCCTGGGACTGGCGGCTAGCACCGGCGTTCACGAGCGCGCTGGCCCAGCAACAGGCCATCCAGACGGGCACGCTGGACTGGCCGCCCGGCATCCAGTGGGCGGGCACGATCGGCTGGTTCTTTCCGTTGGAACAGTTCGTCCGCTGGGGCGCCGGTCCGTCGTTTGGCCTGGCGGCGCTGGCCGGGCTGGGCCTGGCAGCGGTGGGATGGTGGCGCACCCGGAATCACATCCTGGTGCTGCCGCTGGCCTGGGGCGGGCTGAATTTTCTGGTCTTTGGCGCGTTCGTTCTCAAGACGATGCGCTACTTCCACCCGGTCTACCCCGTGTTGGCGCTGGTGACGGCCTGGGCGTTCGCCTGGGGCTGGAAGCGCCGGCGACGGCACCGTCTGGCCGCCTGGGTCATCGCTGCGGCACTGGCCACGGTGCTGGGCGCGACGGCGCTCTGGGCGCTGGCCTTCACGCAGATCTACGGCCGTGACCACTCGCGCGTCGCGGCGTCCGCCTTCATCTACGCCAACGCGCCGCCCGGGTCCACGATTGCCGTGGAGCATTGGGACGACGCGCTGCCTCTGCCGCTGGATGGACTGCATCCAGCCCGATTCCGGCAGGTGCAGGTTCGGGTCTACGACCCCGATCGCGAGGCCAAGCGGACGCACCTGATCGAGGCACTCAACCAAGCCGACCTGGTAGTGCTGGCGAGCGATCGGGGTGCGGCCACCATTCCGCGCATGCCCCAGCGCTATCCGCTGACGGCGCGCTACTACGCGGCCCTGGATGACGGGTCTCTGGGATTTGACCTGCTGGCGCGCTTCGAGTCCCGTCCCTCGCTGGGTCCCTGGGTCATCGACGACCGTTCGGCCGAGGAGGCGTTCAGCGTCTACGACCATCCCACGGTCTCAATCTACGCGCGCCGCGGCGACGAGACGCCTGCCGACATCCAGCGTGCCCTGGGTTCAGTTGACCTTCGCGGTGTCGTGCAGGTGCTGCCCAAGGACGCCGTCACCCGCCGCACGGACCTGACGGCAACCGAAGCCGCACGCGTGGAAGCCCAGGCCGGCTGGCCCGCCCAGTTCCAGGAGCGGCCGCTGCGCGGGGCCGGGGCAGTGGCGGCCTGGTTCGCCGCGGTGTGGCTGGCGGGGCTCCTGACCTGGCCGCTCGTGTGGCTGGCGCTGCGGCGGCTGCCCGACCGCGGCTACGCAGCCGCGCGGGTGCTGGGGCCGGCGGCTGCGGTCGTACCGGCCTGGTGGCTGGCCAGCCTGGATGTGCTGCCGTTCGACGTGCCGGCGGTTCTGGTTGGCGCGGGGTTGATGGCCGCGGCCGCGGCCCTGGTGATCTGGCGCCGACGGCAGGTGCTACGCCGATCGCTGCCTGCGGCCGCGGGGCCAGTTCTGCTCACCGAGCTACTTACGCTCCTGGCATTCGGCGTCATGTTGCTGCTCAGGACTCGCAACCCGGACCTCTGGCATCCGGTCTTTGGCGGCGAGAAACCCATGGACGTCGCGCATCTCAACGCCGTAATCCGCAGCCCCGCGTTCCCGCCCCACGACCCGTGGTACGCCGGCAGCCGGCTGAACTACTACTACCTGGGCCACGTACCAACGGCGGCCCTGGCCAAGACGCTGGGCGTGCTCCCGGCCACGGCCTATAACCTGGCGGTTGCTGGTGCGTTCGCGGCGGCGGTGACGGCGGTGTTCGGCGCAGCGGCGGGCCTGTGGTCGCTGCTGGGCCGGCGCTGGCGCGAGGCGGCGGCGGTGGGCACGGCCGCGGTGGTGCTGGTTCTGCTGGCCGGCAACCTGCACGTGGCCTTGCAGCTGGCGGTGGCCGCCCAGCGGCAGGCGGGCGCGACGGGGATTGCCGCGCTGGAGCTACCAGACTTGCTGTTCAACGGCGGGCTGGCCCAGGCGTTTGACTTCTGGGCCGCCACGCGGGTGATCCCCCGGACGGTGAACGAGTTCCCCTGGTTCACGTTCATGTACGGCGACCTGCATCCGCACCTCATGAACTTCGCTCACACTGGCACGGCGTTGATCGGCGCCGTCGGCATCGTAGGCCTCGGAGAGGCCACGCGGCGCCAGCGTGTGACCGGTTGGCGCCCGTGGGCAGCCGGGCTGGTGTTTCAGACATTCGTCCTGGCACTGCACCGGGTCGTCAACCCGTGGGACTACCCCACCTACACCGTCATTACGCTCGCCTCGCTCGCGTACGCGCTCTGGCGGAGCGGCCGGCTCGATTCACGAGGGTTGGCCGCGACGCTGCTCGGCGTTGGCGTGGGCCTGACGGTGGTCTCGCAGCTACTCTTTCAGCCGTTTCATGCGGCCTACGTGGACTTCTACGGAGGCTTGGATCTCACCCCCAACACGACGCCCGCGGTCCAGTGGCTGCTCATCTTCGGGCTGCCGATCGCGGTGCTCGCATCGTACGCAGCGCTGCGACTGGTCGAGAGCCTGCGGGAACGGCCGCCACAGGTCGTCCTGAAGGCTTCGGGGAGCATCGCCGGTGTACTTCTAGTAGCGGGACTCATCGGCGCCGGCGCCGACTGGTCGACCCGCGCGCTTATCGTCGGCCTGCTGATTCTGGGCGCCAGCGCGGCCTGGCGAGTGCGTAGCCAGCCCGCGGCCCTGGCGCCCCTGGCCCTGCTGCTGGCGGGCGTGGGGCTGACGGCAGCCCCGGAGTTCATCGTGGTGCGCGATGACATCGGCCGGCTCAACACGATCTTCAAGTCATACCTGCAAGCCTGGACGTTCCTGGGTCTTGGCGCAGCGCTGGCCCTGCCGTACCTGGCGCGTGTGCTGCGGCCTCGGCGCGGTGGCCGCTTTCTTTCGGCGCGGGTTGCGTGGGCCGCCAGCCTGGCGCTGCTCGCGGCCGCGGCTCTGTCGTATCCGCTGCTGGCCATGCCTCACAAGCTGGACCTGCGCATTCAGCCGCTCCCCGCGACGCTGGACGGCGAAGCCTTCATGGAAGGCGGTCTGATCTACGATCAGGGCGTGCCGGTCGAACTCAGCGCCGACCGCCGCGCCATTGAATGGCTGCGTGGGAACCTGGTTGGCGCGCCGGTGCTGGCGGAGACGCCAACCACCATCTATCGCTGGGGCGGGCGAATCTCGGTGTATACAGGCCTACCCACCATCATGGCCTGGGACTGGCACGCCAAGCAGCAACATTGGGGCTTTGTCCATGAGGTCGAGGCGCGCTTCGACGACGCGCGCGAGCTGTTTGCGACCAGGGATCACCGTCGGGCGCGGGCGCTACTCTCGACGTTCAACGTCGGTCTGATCTACGTTGGCGAACTGGAACGGAGCATCTATGCGGCCGAGTCACTGGCAAAGTTCGACCGCATGGAGGCGTTTGGGATTCGCGCGGTCTACCGCGACGGCGATACGGTGATCTATCGCGTGGATCCCAGCAGTCTATCCCCGCCGGCCGGATGATGGATTCGACGGCGGAAGTGCGGAGGGAGGGCCTGACATGGCGACGCAACTCCTGAGCCGCGTGGTGTTGCAGCAGGTAACGCAGCAGGTGTTGCCGCGGGTGCTGCAGCAACTACCAGAACTGATGGCGCGCACCCAGGCCGGCTCACCCCAACAGGCGCAGATCCCGGACCTTGCGCGGATGAACGCACTGGCCATCGGCGAGGTGCGCGCCGAAGTTGGGCAATCGCAGGCGCGGGCCGACCGCCACGAGGCCCGCCTGGATCGTCTGGAAGAACAAGCAAGCTGGCGACGCACGGCGCTGACGTTTGCGACGGCCGTCGTGGCCTACGGCATCGGCTTCGGCACAGCCGTCGTCCTTGCGCTCCTGGGCGCGTTTGGCTAGGCCAGGGGATGCGATGGGTCACCGAGATGGTGCGGCGGGCGAACGTCGATCGACCCGGCTGATGGTGCCTGGCCATGCACGCTGACCTGACCGGCGCCTTCACGAGAGTGACAGACGCGCTGGGCGACGATCCGAACCTGATCACCACGCTGGAGGTCGTGGACACGCTCAACGAGATGGTGGAGGGCGTGCATCCAATCCTGCGCTGCCCCAGCGGTTGCGCCCGCTGTTGTTACCAGCAGGTCTTTATCAGCGAAGAGGAATGGGCCATCCTGCTGCCGGCGCTGCACCGCGACTCCACCGCCGACGAGCGGCGCCGAATCGTGCGGCGCGCCCGCCGACTCCTCGACCGTAAGCGCGGTCCGCTGCGGCGCGCGGTACGCGCCCGGAACATCGAGGAACTGAGTCGGTTAACCATGAATGTGGACCGGCGTCGTGTGCAGCGGTGCGTGCTGCTGACCAGCGATAACCGTTGTGCCGGGTATACCGGCCGGCCCATGGTCTGTCGCGCGTTCGGTCGCGTATCGCACAGCCTCGATCACCCCATGCTGTGCAAGATCTTCCTGGACCGGCTGTCGGACGCGGGCACTTCGCACCGGGACTTGCAGCTGGCCGACTTCGGCCCGGTTCGCTCGGCCTATCTGCTCGGCGCCGCGGAGGACCTGGGCTTCACCCTGCTCCCGATCTTCGTGGTGCTGCACGCGGACGCCGACGGCGACCTGCTGCGGGAGCCGCAGCCGCTGCCGCGCGACGGCAGTTGGCCGATATTGTCCCGCGAGGAGGTCGTCCACCTTTGACCGAGTCCGCAGACGCACTGGCCCCGATGACCGTGGGCACAGCCGGTCATGTGGATCACGGCAAATCCACCCTGGTTGAAGCGCTGACCTCCATCTTTCCGGATCGACTGGCGGAAGAGCGCGAACGGGGATTGACTATCGACCTGGGCTTCGCCTGGTTCACTCTGCCCAGCGGACGCGAGGTGTCAGTGGTGGACGTGCCCGGGCACGAACGCTTCGTGTCAAACATGCTGGCCGGCGTGGGCGGGATCGACGCGGTGCTATTGGTCATTGCGGCGGACGAGGGGGTGATGCCACAAACCCGAGAGCACCTGGACATCATCGACCTGCTGGAGATCGACACGGGCGTGGTGGCGCTGACCAAGTCCGACCTTGTCGACGACGAGTGGGTGGAGCTGGTTGAGGAAGACGTGCGCGATGTCCTGGCAGGAAGCCGTCTGCGCGATGCGCCCATCGTTCATGTCTCAGCCCACGCCCGGTCTGGGCTGGACCCGCTGGTTGAGACGATCGACCGGGTGTTGGCCAGCCTTCGCCCAAGGCCGGAGGGCGGCGGCGCGCGCATTCCAATTGACCGAGTCTTCACGATGCCCGGGTTCGGCACCGTGATCACCGGCACGCTCTCGGGTGGACCGCTGCGCGTGGGCGATCAGCCCAGTCTCCATCCAGGTACACGCAGCGTCCGGGTCCGGGGCTTGCAGTCCCATCAAACAGCCCTCGACACCGCCCAGCCCGGACGCCGGGTCGCGGTCAATTTGGGCGGTACAAACCCTTCGCAGATCCGGCGGGGTGACGTGCTGGCGGTCGCGGGCGCGGTGTTCGAGACTCGCCGCATCGACGCCCGGCTGCGCATGCTCCCCTCGGCCCCGCGGGCGCTCAAGCCAGGGGAGGATGTGGCGCTGCACATCGGCGCGGCCTCACGCGTGGCGCGGCTCCGGCTGCTGGAGAGCGACCCCATTCCGCCGGGCGGGTCGGGCTGGGTCCAGTGGCGCCTGGACGCCCCCATCGCCGCGCGCCGGGGCGACCGTTATGTGATCCGGAGGCTGTCTCCCGCAGCCACCGTTGGCGGCGGCAGCGTGGCTCGCGCCCTGGCACGCCACGCGCCTCGAGGAGACTCGGCGACACTTGCCACCTTGTCACGGGCCGCGGCCGGCGATCCGCTTGCGTTGGTGCGCGATGCGCTGGCCGACGACCTGGTCACACCAGGCGACTTGTCGCGCCGAACCGAACTTGACACGGAGACCCTCGAGCGAGCCGTCGCCGAGCTCACCGCGGCCGGTGAAGCGGGAGTGCTGCGCAGCTACCTGGGAAGCACCCAGACCATCGTACGGTTGACTTCGGCGTTGCTGGCGGCGCTACGGAAGCACCACGAGTCCGATCCGGGAGCAGCCGGTCTCAGAAGCTCCGACCTCGCCCGCACGCTTGACCTGCCGGCCAACGCCGTAGCCGAACTTGCGGCAGCCGCTGCCGCGGGCGGATCGGTGCACATCGACGGGCCGTGTATCGCCCTGGCCGGTCACCGAGTCGAACTCAACGAGGCCGAGAAGCGAACGGCGCTTCGGCTGCTGGCCCGGCTCGATCACGGCGGCTCGGCGCCGCCCTCGCTGACCGAGGCGCTGACGGCCAGCGGAGGAACTCCCAGGCTGGCAGCGGCGCTGGCCCAGGACGGGCGGCTGGTGCTGCTGGCGCCCGATATCGCGCTCTCGCGCAAAACCTACGATGTTTGGCTTCACGCCGTTCGCGGCCTGTTCGAAACGACCCCGGCGGTGACCGTTCGCGAAGTGCGGGACGCGCTTGGCACCAGCCGCAAATACGCGCTGGCGTTGCTCGAATACCTGGACAGTCGCGCGGTGACTCGTCGCGTGGGCGACGCGCGCCTGTGGCTCGGCAAGGACTCCAAGCGCGCCTAGTCTCAGGCGTCGGGCAGCGCGGCAAGTCCGGGCAGTTCGCGGCCTTCCAGGAACTCCAGCGTCGCACCGCCGCCGGTGCTGAGGTGGCCCATCCGATCCGCCACGCCCGCGGCCTGTACCGCCGCCAGCGCATCGCCTCCCGCTACCACCACAAAGGCCGGCGCATCCGCCAGCCCACGCGCAACGGCCAGCGTGCCCTGGGCGAATGGCTCGTGTTCATACACGCCCAGGGGTCCGTTCCAAACGACGGTACGGGCACTCGCCAACTCGTCCAGGTAGGCGGCCGTCGTGGCGGGACCGATGTCCAGAGCCATCTGGTCCTCGGGAACCTGATCCGCGGGAGCGATAGTCGTGACGGCGGCGGCATCCACTTCCGATGCCGCGACCGCGTCCACCGGCAGCAGGATTCGACAGCCGGAAGCCGCGGCAGCCGCCCGCACGGCGGCGACAACCTCGGACTGACCTGGCTCCACCAGCGAACGTCCAAGTGCGCCCCCCGTGTTGGCTAGAAACGTATTCGCAATGCCTCCGCCCAGCAGCAGCGCGCCGACCTGCGTCGCCAGGCGCCGCAGCACGCCAATCTTGTCGGAGACCTTCGCTCCGCCCAGGACTGCCACGTAGGGACGGGCCGGACTGCGAGTCAAGCGGTCCAGGGCCTGAATCTCAGCGTGCATCAGGGGTCCGGCACCCGCCGGTAGCAGCTGCGCGACGCCCACCGTGCTGGCATGGGCCCGGTGCGCCGTGCCAAAAGCATCGTTGACGTAAACGTCGGCCAATCTCGCCAACGCAGCCGCGTGCGAAGGGTCGTTTTGCTCCTCGCCTGGGTGGAAGCGCAGGTTCTCAAGGAGCAGCACCTCGCCGTCGTCCAGGCTCCGAGTCGGGGCTTCAACGGCGGCGCCAACGCTGTCCGTGGCAAGCGTCACGCGGCAGCCCAGCAGCTCGCCCAGGCGTTCGGCCACCGGCGCCAAGGAAAGGGCCGAATCCGGCTTGCCCTTCGGCCGACCTAAATGTGAGGCCACCACCAGGCGCGCGCCCCGCGCCCGCAGGCTGGCCAGCGTGGGCACGATGGCCCGGAGGCGGGTGTCGTCGCGAATCGTGCCACCCTTCAGCGGCACGTTGGCATCCACTCGCAGGAATACACGCCGGCCGCCGACCTCAAGGGTGTGACTCCCGCGTTTCACTGCACGGCTTCCCGGGAGGCGTCCCCGTGCCTAGACCAAAAGACCAGGCGCCGACTCCGCGCGAACGACATTCGAGTCGCGCGCGGTGGCAAATGTTTCACGTGAAACATCGGCCGTGGTTGGTCGGCTCAGACCTGCGCCGGCGCTCCGACGCGCTCGCCGATGGTCATGGCCGCGTCGCCGATCCGGCAGGCGTAGCCCCACTCGTTGTCGTACCAGGCCGCGACCTTCACCAGGTCGCCGCCGATGACCATGGTCGAGCTGGCGTCGACGATCGAGGAGCGGGTGTCGCCCTTGAGATCAATCGAGACCAGCGGCTCGTCCGACACGCCCAAAATGCCGTCCAACCGGCCGGCCGCCGCGGCACGCAGCGCGTCCGTAACCTCACCTTCGCCAGCCGGACGCTCCAGGTGCGCAACAAACTCGACGATCGAGACCGTCGAGACCGGAACCCGATACGCCGCGCCATGCATGCGCCCATCGAGCTCCGGGATCGCCAGTCCGATCGCGCGGGCCGCGCCAGTGCTGGCCGGCACGATGCTCATCGCGCTGGCTCGCGCTTCGCGCAAATCGCTGATGGCGGTGTCCACCAGGCTTTGCGAGGACGTATAGGCATGAATAGTGGACATCAGCCCCTTGCGCACCCCGAACTCGCGGTGAACGACGTCCAGCGGCGGCGCCAGGCCGTTGGTGGTGCAGGAGGCGTTGCTGACGACGTAATGGTTGGCGGGGTCGAACTGATCGTCGTTAACGCCCAGGACCACGGTGAGGTCGGCATCGCTGGACGGCGCGGAAATCAGGACGCGCCCCGCCCCGCCGTCCAGGTGCGCCGCGGCCCGGGCGCGCTCGGTGCCCACGCCGGTCGACTCCACGACGAGATCGGCGCCCAAGTCACCCCAGGGCATCGTGGACCAGTCGCGCACGGAGTAATACGGGATCGGCGTCCCGCCCACGACGAGCCCGCTGGCCGTGGCTTCCACGCTTTGACCGAAGCGGCCGTAGTTGCTGTCGTATTGCAGGAGGTGCGCGGAGGCGCGCAACTCGGCGAGGTCGTTGATACCGACGACTTCGGCCTGGGGATGGCGCTCCAAGAGCGCCCGCAAGGCCAGGCGGCCGATCCGGCCAAACCCGTTGATTCCAATTCGCACGATGCTACTCCTCGGTGTCACAGCGCAGGGAATGACTGGCCGCCGTGGCCGGTCCGACGGCTTCCGATCACCTTCGACATTGCGACATCAGCGGTGGCCGCAACTGGCCCTCGCCGCGCGCGGGCGGAGTTTCGGGACGACGCAGCCGGGCGCTGATATTACGCGACAGATAACTGGAATGAGCGGCGACACCGCCGTTCCAACCAGTTCGTGAGCATTCGTTTCAATGCGGCCAAGGCTGCGTGGCCTAAACTTCCACCAAGCTGGGCGTGCGGTGGGCAGCCGCTGAATCCGCGGACTGGAGCGTGCGACGGATGAACGCTCCGGTGGCCGCGCCCCTGCCGACGTGAGCCGATGACCACCACGTCCCCGCCCGCGTCCGTACCCTCCCTGGCTGCGGTCATGCAGCGTGCGGGTGGAGAGAATTTTCCCGTGGCGTCGCGGCTGCTGCCGGGCCAGCTGCGTCGACACCTCCACAACATCTACGGCTTCGCCCGCCTGACCGATCAGTTGGGCGACTACGCCGAAGGCGACCGGCTGGCGTTGCTGGACTGGCTGGATGGCGAAGTCGATGCCGTCTACAACGGCGGCCTGCCCAGTCACGACGTGATGCGGCGCATTGTTCCGACGGTGGCGCGCTATTCGATCCCGGAAGCGCCGTTCCGGGCACTCATCAACGCAAATCGACAGGACCAGCGGGTCAGCCGCTACGCCACGTTCGACGACCTGGTCGCCTACTGCGAACTCTCCGCCAATCCAGTCGGCCACCTGGTGCTCTACGTCTTTGAGGCGGCCACGCCGGAACGGTTCTGGCTCTCGGACCTGATCTGCACGGCCCTGCAACTGACCGAGCACTGGCAGGACGTGGCCGAGGACTTGGAAATGGACCGCGTCTATCTACCCCAGGAGGACCTGGACCGCTTCAACTGCTCGGTTGACGTGATCGCCGAACGCCGGCCCTCAAGCGAGTTTCGGCAGTTGATGCAGTTCGAGGTCGACCGCGCGTGGGGCCTTTTCGATCGGGGCGCGACGCTGGTGCGGACCCTTCCCGGCGTGCGCGGCATGGCCATCGCGGCGTTCATCGAAGGCGGACGCGCCGCCCTGCAGGCGATTCGCGAGGCGGACTACGACGTCCTCACGCAGTCGCCGCGTCCCCATGCACGGGCCAGAGTCCTGGCGGCGCTGCGCGTCATGCGTATCGCGCTGGACTGGTAGCCGATGGACCCGGCCGCGGCCTACGCCCACTGCGAACACATCACGCGCACGCAGGCCGGCAATTTCTACTGGGGCATCCGCCTCCTGCCGGGGCCGAAGCGACGGGCGCTCTGCGCGGTCTACGCTCTGGCGCGTGCGATCGACGACATCGGCGACGGCAACCTGCCCACCGAGACCAAGGCGAGGGCGCTGTGCGAGGCGCGAGAACGGCTGGGGGAGATCGGCCCGGATGTCGACGAGCCGGTGCTGGCTGCGTTGGGGCACGCGTCCCAGCGGCTGCCGATTCCGATGGCTGCCTTTGGCGAACTTATCGACGGCGTCGAGATGGACGTGCGGGGCACGACCTATGAGACGTTCGACGACTTGGTGGTGTATTGCCGCCGGGTGGCAGGCACCATCGGCCGACTCTCGCTGGGCGTGTTCGGCGCCGAGAACTTGGAACGCGCCGCGCCGCTGGCCGACGCCCTGGGTGTGGCGCTGCAACTCACCAACATCCTGAGGGACGTTCGGGAAGACTTTCGGAACGGTCGTATCTATCTGCCGCGGGAGGATCTTGAGCGTTTTGATTGCACGTTGGACCCTGACAGTCCCCAGGCTCCGAGATTCCCGGAGATGATGCGCTTCCAGACAAGCCGCGCCGCCGAGTGGTTCGACGAGGGCCTGCGGCTGCGGCCAATGCTGGATCCGCGCAGTTCCGCCTGCGCCGGAGCGATGGCGGGCATCTACCGTCGCGTGCTTCAACGCATTGAGCAGGACCCCGCCGCCGTGATGCAAGGACGCGTGGCGCTGCCGGCCTGGGAGAAGGCGTTGGTCGCCGCAAAGAGCCTGGCGGGCGGGTGAGCGGCCCGCGGGTCGTGGTAGCTGGCGGTGGGCTGGCCGGAATCAGCGCGGCCCTTGCGCTGGCGGACGCGGGATTGTCGGTCACCCTGCTGGAAGCGCGCGGACGCCTGGGAGGGGCAACCTACTCGTTTCAGCGAGACGGGTTCTGGCTCGACAACGGCCAGCACGTTTTTTTGCGCTGTTGCACGGCCTATCGAGCGTTCATCAAGCGCATCGGATCCGGCGACCTGGTGACCCTGCAGCGACGGCTGGACATCCCCGTGATCCACCCCGACCGTGGTACCAGCCGGCTGGCTCGCTCGGGCCTGCCGGCACCTCTGCATTTGGGGCCGAGCCTTGCCGCCTACCGCCACCTGAGCCGCCTGGACAAGCTGCACGTCGCGCGTACGGCTGTGGCGCTGGGGAGGCTCGACCTCGGCGACCGAAGCCTCGACGAGCAGACGTTCGGTCACTGGCTGCGTCAACGCGGTGCGACGTCGCGGTCGCTGGAAGCGCTCTGGGACCTGATCGTGCTGCCAACCCTCAACCTGCCGTCCGACGAGGCTTCGCTCTGGCTCGGCGCCATGGTGTTTCAGGTCGGGCTGCTGACCGACGGCCCCGCCGCGGATCTCGGTTACACAACCGTTCCGCTTGGCCAGGCGCACGGCGACCGAGCAGCCGCCGCCCTCATCGCATCGAAGGTCGATGTGCATCTCGACTCTGCGGTTTCCGCCATCGAGCTATCGGAGGATGCCCGTGTCCACGTGCGAGTGGGGGGGCGGTGCATTGCGGCGGCGGCCCTGGTCCTGGCCGTGCCGCACGAGCAGGCCGCCCGACTCGTCCCGGCGAAGGTTCATGCAGAATCCAAGTCCTTCGCGGACCTGGGGCACAGCCCGATTGTGAACTTGCACGTGATCTACGACCGGCGGGTCATGGATCACCCATTCGCCGCCGGCGTGGACACGCGGGTGCAGTGGGTGTTTGACCGCAGCGCCGCGGCGGGCTTGACTATGGGCCAGTGTCTGGCCGTTTCGCTTTCGGGCGCCACGGCATATGCCGCGCGCCCGACCGAGGAGTTGCGCGCGATGTTCCTTCCCGAACTCGCGCGGCTGTTCCCTCGAGCCGCCGAAGCGCGCGTGAGCGCGTTCTATGTCACGCGAGAGCCCCGGGCGACCTTTCGGCCCGTGCCCGGCACGTTGCGGGTGCGGCCGCGCGCCACGACTGCCGACCCGCGCATTACGTTGGCCGGCGCCTGGACCGACACTGGCTGGCCGGCCACGATGGAAGGGGCCGTCCGCAGCGGCCGCCGGGCGGCCCGCAGCACACTCCTGGCCCTGGGCCGTGAACGGGGCCTGCCGACGGCCGCATGAGCGTCGAAGTCTCCGCGCGGCCTAGCGCCCTATCCAACGCCATTGAGCGGGCGCGACGCTACCTGCTGGGCCTGCAAAGCCCCGAGGGCTGGTGGAAAGGCGAGCTGGAAAGCAACGTCACCATCGAGGCGGAGGATCTCTTCCTGCGGCGCTACCTGGGCATCCTGGACACCGGCACGACCGAGCGGACCGCGCGTTGGATTCGCACGCGTCGACAGGCGGACGGGACCTGGGCCAACTTCCATGGCGGTCCGCCAGACCTTCATACGACGACCGAGGCCTACGTGGCACTGCGGTTGGCCGGCGATCAGCCCGACGATGCGCATATGCGGCAGACGGCGGCCTGGATCCGGCAGCAGGGCGGCGTGGAGGCGACCCGCACCTTTACCCGCTTCTGGTTTGCGCTGAACGGTTGGTGGTCCTGGGACGACGTACCGGCCATGCCACCCGAGGTCATGCTGCTCCCGCCCTGGTGGCCGCTGAACATCTACGACTTCGCCTGCTGGGCGCGGCAGACATACGTGGCGTTGACGATTGTCCGCTCCCACGAGCCCGTGTGCCCCGCGCCGTTTCCGATCGACGAACTACGTACGCATCGCATGCCCCCCTTGGATCTATCGCTCCTGACCTGGACGGGGGTCTTCAACCATGTCGACCGATTGCTCCGGTGGTACCAGAAGCGTCCAATTGGCTGGTTGCGCAAGGTGGCGCTGAGCCGCGCCGAAGCCTGGATTGTGCGGCGACAGGAGCGTGACGGTTCCTGGGGCGGCATCCAGCCAGCGTGGGTCAACTCGATCATTGCGCTGACCCTGCGCGGCTATCCGCTGGATCACCCGATGATCGCGCGGGCCCTGGATGGACTTGACACTTTCACCATTGACGACGGACATACGCGTCGCCTGGAAGCCTGCCAGTCGCCGGTGTGGGACACCGCGATGGCCATCGAGGCGCTCAGCGACTCCGGCACGCCAGGGGACGATGCCCGGCTGATTCAAGCGGCGGACTGGCTGCTGGACCAGGAAGTGCACGTGAAAGGCGACTGGAGTGTCCGGCGGCCCCATCTTGCGCCCGCAGGCTGGGCCTTCGAGTTTGCCAACGACAACTATCCCGACGTCGACGACACAGCCGAAGTTGGGCTGGCGCTGCGGCGGGTCGACCATCCCGATCCCGACCGTGTCGACGCCGCGCTGGTCCGCGCACGGGGATGGCTGGAGGGCATGCAGTCGCGCAACGGCGGCTGGGGCGCTTTCGACGCCGATAACACCAATACGCTGTGCCGCCAACCGTCCTTCCGCGACTTCGGCGAGGTCATCGACCCGCCGGCGGCGGACGTGTCCGCGCGTGCCCTGCACTTCCTGGCGCAAGAGGACGCCCTGGCTACCGAAACGGCGCGACGCGGACTGGCCTGGGTGCGAGCCGAGCAGGAAACTGACGGCTCGTGGTTCGGCCGCTGGGGCGCCAACCACATCTACGGGCTAAGCGTCGTGGTTCCCGCCCTGGTCGCCGCCGGCACGCCGACGAGCGATCCCGCGCTGCGACGGGCCGTAGCCTGGCTGGAAGCTCACCAAAACGCCGATGGCGGCTGGGGCGAGGACCTGCGCTCCTACGAAGACCCCGCCTGGATCGGTCGCGGCGCCAGCACCGCCTCCCAGACGGCCTGGGCCCTGCTGGCCCTGCTGGAGGCGGACGCCGAATCGCCGGCAATCCAACCCGGCGTTGACTACCTGATTCGCACCCAACGCGAAGACGGAAACTGGGACGAAGACCTCTACACCGGCACCGGCTTCCCGGGCGCTTTCTACATCAACTATCACCTCTATCGCCTGCTGTTTCCGTTGATGGCACTCGGGCGGTACGCCAGCAAAGCGGGGCGGGACGAGGACGGCATGTGACGGCGGTAACGCCCCGGGAACAGCTGTTGAAAACACACTTGGCGCCCCTTGCGCCCGCGCAGTCTCAGCATTACCAGGGCCAAGAGACATACCTGGGTATAATCAGAGTATGAAAACGGCCATTTCACTGCCGGACGAACTCTTCGAGGCGGCCGACGCGCTGGCCACGGAACTCGGCGTTTCTCGCAGCAAGCTGTATGCCACCGCCGTCGCCGAGTATCTCGACCGGCGCCGTGATGAACGCATCACGGAACTGCTGGACGAGGTCTACCGTGAGCAGCCGAGTCAGTTGGCGCCCGAACTGCGCCGCATGCAGGGGCGCAGTCTCGCGGCTGACGAGTGGTAGTCGAGCGGGGCGACATCTGGTGGGCCGACCTGGACGAGCCGCGAGGATCTGAGCCTGGGTTTCGACGTCCCGTGCTCATCGTGCAGGCCGAGGCATTCAACCGTAGCCGGCTGCAAACGGTTCTGGGGCTAGCGCTGACGACAAACCTGCGCCTCGCTGCCGCTCCAGGGAATGTCCTGCTTTCGGCGTCGGAATCCGGGCTCCCTCGACCTTCCGTGGTCAACGTGACGCAACTGATGACAGTGGACCGCGCCTTTCTCTCGGAAGCCGCTGGTCGGGTGCCACCCCGACTGATGGCGCGTATTGACGACGGCCTACGTCTGGTTCTCGGCCTCTAGGACTCTGGACGCCTGCGTACTCCCGTCGTAGGTTTGGCGGCCACCTCTCGAAGGTGAACGGTTTTTCATGGGCGTTCCACTGCGTCAGAGCCTGACGGTGGGGTGGTACCTCTTCCGTCAGCGGCTGCAGGGGCGGGAGAAGTTTCCGCTGATTGTGGAACTGGAGCCGCTCTACGCCTGCAACCTGGCCTGCGAGGGCTGCGGCAAGATTCAGCACCCCACCGAGACGCTGCGTCGGCGCATGCCGGTGGAGCAGGCGCTGGCCGCGATCGAGGAGAGCGGCGCGCCGATGGTCTCCATCGCCGGCGGCGAACCGCTAATTCATCCCGAGATCGACCGCATCGCCGAGGAACTGGTGCGCCGGCACAAGTTCGTGTACCTGTGCACCAACGCCATCATGCTGGAGCAGAAGCTGCACCTGTTCACACCCTCGCCGTATTTTGCCTTCGCCATCCACCTGGACGGTCTGAAGGAACGACACGACCAGTCCGTGGCGCGCGACGGCGTGTTTGAGGTAGCTGTCGCCGCCATCAAGGCGGCGCAAAAAGCCGGATTTCGCGTCACGACCAACACCACCTTCTTCACCCACGATTCCGCGCAGGACGTGCGGGCGGTGCTGGACTTCCTCAGCGACGAGCTGGAAGTCGACAGCATGATGATCTCGCCGGGCTACGCCTACGAGAAGGCGCCCGACCAGGACCACTTCCTGCCGGTCGATCGCACGCGCGCTGTCTTCCGCGAAGCCTTCGCTGAGGGGCGGCGCGATCGCTGGCGCCTGAACCACAGCCCACTGTTTCTGGATTTCCTCGAGGGCAAGGTCGACTACCAATGCACCGCGTGGGGAATCCCCAGCTACTCGATCTTCGGCTGGCAGCGGCCCTGCTATCTGATGGCCGACGGTTACACGGAGTCGTACGCGGAGCTGCTGGAAACCACCGATTGGGACGCCTACGGCCGCGGCAAGGACCCGCGCTGCGCCAACTGCATGGCGCACTGCGGCTACGAGCCCACGGCGGTGCTGGACACCGCGTCGTCGGCCAAGGAGTCATTTCGCGCCTTGGCCGGCGCCCTACGCTAGGGCGTCCGCTTAGCCAAGCCAACGCTCCAGTCGTCGGTACACGCTGGGCAACGTGGCCTGCAGCACGATCGGAATCCGCATCCAGCCCGGAATCACGACGTCCGTCCGGTCGCGCGCAATGGCGCGAACGACCGCCCGCGCCATGCGTTCCGGCGGCATTGGCCGCGGCCACCCACGCTCGTAGGGCGCGCCGCGACGTTCGAAGAAAGACGTCTGAACAACGCCCGGTGTCACGACCGTCACACCTACGCCCGTCCCAGCCAATTCCGCGTCCAGGGCACGGCTAAAGACCGCCAACGCGCCCTTGGAGGCGCTGTAGACCGTCTCATTCGGCACGCCCAAGCATCCCGCAATCGAGGCTACGTTAACCACGCGACCGCGACCTCGCTGCCGCATGCCGGGCAGCACCGCCTTCGTCAACGAGATTGGAGCGCGCACGTTCACGGCGATCAGCCGTTCAATGTCCTCCGCGCTGTGCTGGGCCAGCGGTGCGAAGCGTCCAGACCCTGCGCAGTTGACCAGGATGTCCATCGGCGGAAGGTCGGGCAGCGCCTGTTCCACGAACTGCCGTAGCCCGCCGGCTGATTCGAGGTCAACGCGCTGCACGGTGACGCCGCTGGATTCTGCCAGGGCCCCGAGTGCCGGCAGATCACGCCCGAGACCCACGACCTGAGCGCCCGACTCCACCAAGTTGATGGCGACGGCGCGTCCGATCCCGCTGCTGGCGCCCGTAACGAGAGCGTTGGAGCCAGCGATCTCCATGCCAGATAGACCATTCGCCACACGCGGGCCGGGGAGCGCTAGTATTGCGCGAATCCCCATGCAACGGGCAGTATCGATCAGCGCCCGCCGCTCGGGTGTTTGCAAAGGGGGATCGCAATGGACCGCATACTCGACCGGATTGCGGATCCAGCGGATCTGCGCACCCTGACCGACGCGGAACTTGACCGCCTGGCCGGCGAGATTCGTCAGCTCATCATCGACACCGTCGACGCCAACGGCGGGCACCTGGCCAGCAACCTCGGTGTCGTCGAGATCACCCTGGCGCTACACCGCGTGCTCGAGAGCCCCAGAGACAAGATCGTCTGGGACACCAGTAATCAAACCTACCCCCACAAGCTCGTTACCGGCCGGGCCACCGACTTTCCGACCCTGCGCAAGCCCGGCGGTCTGTCTGGGTTCGCCGCCCGTGAGGAAAGCGCCCACGATGTGATGGGAGCCGGGCACGCCGGCACGGGCGTATCCGCGGGCGTGGGTATCGCCGTGGCCAGCCAGTTGCGGGGCGAAGCGTCGTCCACCGTCGCCATCATCGGCGACGGGTCCTTCACCTCGGGCGTGGTGTTCGAAGCGCTGAACCAGGCCGGCGACCTCGGGCTGCCGTTCGTCGTTCTGCTGAACGACAACGGCATGTCCATCTCGCCAAACGTGGGCGCGTTGAGTCGCAACATGGGTCGCGGCCGCGAAACCTGGGAGCCGGACGACCCCGAGGCACGGACCCGCTTTACGGCCACCCAGATCGCGACCGAGCCGACCGAGCCCTACGCCAATGCGGCCGACTTCTGCGCGGCCTTCGGGTTCGAGTACGTGGGGCCGGTAGACGGGCATGATCGGCCAGAACTCGAAGACGTGATTCGCGACGCCGTGGCCCGGCGACGTCCGGTGCTGATCCACGCCTTTACCCGCAAGGGCAAGGGCCTGCCGGCGGCCGAAGCCGATCCGGTAACGCTGCACCAGCCCGGGACCGCCCAGGCGGTGGGCGCCGCCAACGCCACCAGCTACAGCAAGGTCTTGGCACGAACGCTCACAGACCTGGCCCGCGAGGACGACCGCATCGTGGCCATCAGCGCGGCCATGTGCGAGGGCACCGCGCTGGCCGACATGCAGCGGGAGCTTCCCGACCGTGTGTTTGACGTCGGCATCGCCGAGAGCCACGCCGTGGCCATGGCCGCCGGACTTGCCACGCAAGGGCTACGGCCCGTGGTCTGCATATACAGCACGTTCCTGCAGCGGGCGTTCGACCAAATCGTGCACGACGTGGCCATCCAGAACCTTCCGGTGATCCTGGGCGTCGACCGCGCGGGAATCGTCGGCGACGACGGACGCACGCACCACGGGGTGCTGGACCTGGCCTATCTGCGCGCGATCCCCAACTTTGTCGTGGCCGCACCCAGAGACGAGGACGAACTGCGCCACTTGTTCCGCACGGCGGTGGCCAGCGACCGTCCGTTCGCCATCCGCTATTCGCGCGGCTCCGGCGTCGGCGTTCCCCTGCAGGGGCCCCCGCGCGTTCTGCCGATTGGTCGAGCCGAAATGCTGCGGGACGGTTCGGACATCGCGCTGCTCGCCATTGGCTGGGGCGTGGCGCCCGCACTGGAGGCCGCCGAGCGGCTGGAGCGCCTCGGCGTCCACGCCGCCGTCGTGAACACTCGCTTCGTCAAGCCGCTGGACCGCGAACTCATCTGCGAGCTTTCGGCCCGCACCCGTTGCGTGATCACGATTGAAGACCACAATCTCATGGGCGGGTTCGGAAGCGCGGTGGTGGAGATGCTGGCCGATAACGGCTTGGGCGACGTGCAGGTCCGGCGCGTCGCCATGCCGGACATGTTCCATGAGCACGGACCCGCCGACAGCATTCGATCCGCGCACGGCTTGAGCGCCTCCGGCATTGTGGATGCGGCCTGCGCTCTCACCGACCACGCCGTCGCTGTCCGGATCGACGCGGGACGCCTGATCGTCGGATCCTGAGGCCCTGCCGCTGAACGCGCTGACGTCGGCCCCCGTCGCGGCGCCCGAGGTTCTTGGGCGCTATCGCGAGCGGATTGACGCCGAGCTCGAACGTGCGCTGCGCGGGCCCGACCTGCCGCTCTACACGATGGCGCGGTATCACCTTGGCCAGGTTGACGCCGACGGCGCGCCCGCGACCATGCAACGGGGCAAGGCCATCCGTCCCACGCTCTGCCTTCTCATGTGCGAGGCGCTGGGGGGCGACCTGGATGCGGCGCTCCCGGCGGCGGCCGGGCTGGAACTCCTGCACAACTTCACGCTGGTCCACGACGACGTGATGGACGATGACCGGGTCCGGCACCACCGTCCGACGGTCTGGGCGTTGTGGGGACGCTCCCAAGCCATTGATGCCGGCGACCTGCTGCACGTGCTGGCAACGCTAAGCGTGCTGCGCAGCGGGGGCGGCGGCGCGTCGCCCGCGCTGGCCAAGGACGCAACCGAAGTCATGATGCAGGGATGCCGGCTGGTAACGGAAGGCCAGCATCTGGACATCGCGTTCGAGACGGCCGCGGACGTTAGCGTGCCCGACTACCTGGACATGATTTCGCGCAAATCGGCGGCGCTGCTCGCGGTGGCGTTCGAACTCGGCGCCATCTTTGCCGGCAACGACCCGGCCACGCGCGAGGCCTGCCGCGCATACGGCAGGGAACTCGGAATCATGTTTCAGATTCGCGACGACGCGCTGGGGATCTGGGGGGACTCAGCGGTGACCGGAAAGCCGGTGGGCGCCGATATCCGAAAACGCAAGAAGACTCTGCCGATCATCCACGCGCTGGCGGCCGCTTCCAAACCCGACCGGACGCGGTTGCGCGCGATGTTCGGCAGCAACGACGGCTCGCCTGATGTTGAGACCACCGTGGCGATTCTGACGCGGGCCGGGTCTCGACCTTTCACCGAGCAGCGGATTTCGGTCCATGCGCAACAAGCAGCCACCGTGCTGGCCAACCTGCCCGTGAGCCCGTGGGGTCGCCGAAATCTGGGCGCGGTCACCACCTACATCGGCACGCGCGACCGGTAGCCCGGCCCTGAACTCAGGTATCGAGGGCCTGAGGCCCTAGCGTCCCGCGCCCACCGCCAACGGTGTGGGCGTCTTGCGCGAGGCTTCCTGGTACAGCTCAATCAAGGCTGCCGCCAAGCTCTCGGAATCGTGATGCCGTGGATCGTTGTGGTCTACCACGTCGGCCATTACGGCCTGCACGCCGGTTTCCAGCAGTTCGACCTGTACCGCTGGATCACATTCGACCAGTCGCGACCCGCTGCCCGGCTGCACGCCCAAGCGAGTGTTGCTGTTGACCAGCGTGTACTGAAAGAGATCCGAGCCGACGTGTGACGTAAGCGACGCCACATGATCGGTAAGGCTATACCCGTCCGTCTCGCCGGGCTCCGTGGCCACGTTGCAGACATACACCTTGACGGCGCTGGAGGCTCGCACCGCCGTTGCGATATCGCCGACCAGCAGATTGGGAACCACGCTGGTATGAACGCTGCCCGGCCCCAGCACGATCATGTCGGCGGCCAGCAATTCCTTCACCGCCTCGTCGTTGGCCGCGGCATAGCGGGGCTCGATCAGCACTCGGGCGATCGGCTTGCCCGACGATCGGATACGGGATTCGCCGCGCACGATCGAGCCGTCCGTCATCTGCGCGGCCAGCCGCACGTCCGTGAGGGTGGACGGCAGGATGCGCCCACGCACGCGCAGAACCTCGCTCAAGTCATTGACGCCGCGCTCGAAGTTGCCCTGGTTCAGATCCGTCATGGCGGCAATCAGCAGGTTGCCGAGGCTGTGTCCCTGCAACCCCTGCCCACGGCTGAAGCGATACTCCATCACGTCCTGCATCAGGGACTCGGAATCGGCCAGCGCGGCCAGGCACTGCCGAATGTCGCCGGGCGGCATGAGCCCCAACTCCTCGCGCAGCCGCCCCGAACTGCCGCCGTCATCCGCCACCGTCACCACGGCGGTGATGTTGTTGGTGTGCTCCTTCAGCCCGCGCAGCAGCACGCCGAGCCCGGTGCCCCCGCCAATGGCCACCACGCGCGGCCCACGCTGCAACCGTCGACTCTGATAGAGAACTTCAGCCAGGTTGTCCTGCGGGTCCACGACGACCGACAACACGCTGCGCCCCAGCAAGAATGCGCCGGCTGCCGCAATCAGCAGTCCCAACGTGCCCACCGTGAGTTCACGCACGGGGTGAGCAAGAAACTGCAGGGTCAGGTAATACACCACGGTGCCCGCCGGCCCCGGGATGTCGATGGTGCGGTAGACGAAGGCCAGGAACATGGCCATGGCCAGCGCCAGGACCACCGTCCCCAGAAAGATCAGCAGCAGATAGCGTTTTACGCCGATCCCGAGCGTCAGCCAGCGACGAGAGCGCATCTACAAGCCTTCGCGGCCGTTATCCGTGCCAAGATTGATCCGCTGCCTCCGCGGATCGCGCCATGAGCCAAGCACATGATTGAAGCCATACGGCATTGGCCGAGAGTATATCTTCGCGCCCCTACTCGCGCGTGGGTGGGGCGCTGTGCCTGAGCCTGCGGACATCCGCGTGATTGCCATGGACCTGGACGGCACCCTGGTCAAGGGCAGCTCCGGTATCACCCCGCGCGTCCGCGAGACGATCGCCGCCGCGCGGGACGCGGGAATCGAGATCACCATCGCCACGGGCCGCATGTTCAGGTCGGCGCGCCGCTTTGCCGACGACCTGCAGGTCAACCTCCCGATCATCTGCTACCAGGGATCGCTGGTGCGGGATCCGGTGACCGGCGTCACGCATCGGCACGACGTCCTGCCAACCGGGCCGGCCCAGGCGGCGGTGACGTTTGCCCGCCGCCACGAGATCCACGTCAACGCCTACATCGATGACGAGTTGTACATGGAAGCCGACACCCCGGAGGGCCGCTTCTACGCCGCCAGTTCAAACGTGCCGATTACGTTCGTTGACGATCTGGTCGAGGCTGTGGCCGCGGGCAGCACCAAGCTGGTATTCGTCATGGACGAGGACCGCGTGCTGGAGACCATCGCCGCCATGGACGGCCGATTTGGACCGACCGTTCAGGCGACTCGTTCGCACCCGCGCTTTGCGGAAGTGGTGCGGCGAGACGTGAACAAGGGCCGTGCGCTGGCGATCGTGGCTGACGCGGCGAACGTGCCGCTTGAGCAGACCATGGGCATCGGCGACAACCTCAACGACCTGGATCTGGTGCGGGCGGCGGGCATTGGCGTGGCCATGGCCGACGGTGATCCACGCGTGCTGGCGGCCGCTGACTGGATCACCGGAACCTATGAAGACGACGGCGTGGCCCAAGCCATCGACCGGCTGCTGAACCGATCGGCCGCCTAGGCCGCCGCGCGACTGACGACCGCCGGCATCACACCAGGGGCGATAGCAGGGAATCGGCCTCTTGTTCGGCGGTGTCGGACGGCGGCACCAGCGGCAGGTCAATGATCATCTCTGTGCCCTCGCCTTCCTCCACCTCCACCCGGATGTTGCCGCCGTGCTGGCGGACGATATCGCTACACATGGCCAGCCCAAGCCCGGTGCCCTGGCCCGTGGGCTTGGTCGTGAAGAAGGGGTTGAAGATCTTTTCAACAACGTCCGGCGGCATGCCGCCGCCGTTGTCCCGAATGCGCACTTCCACGTGATCCTCATGGCGTCGGCTCGCCAGCCACACCATGGGCATGAACGGCCCGTCGCCCTCGCCCGGCGTGGACGCTTGCCGTCGTTCGTCGGTGGCGTAACAGGAATTGGCCACCATGTTCAGGAAAACGCGGCCCAGGTCCTGGGACACCACATTGAGTTCACCAACAGCATCGTCAAAGTCCCGCTCGATACTGAGTTGAAAGTTCTGATCGGTGCCCCGTGCGCTGTGGTACGCCAACCGAGTGTATTCGTCGACCAGCTGGTTGATATCGGTGGGCGATCGATCGCCCGAGCCTCGGCCCATCGACAGCATGTCTTGCACGATCCGGTTGGCGCGGTCGCCGTGTGATCGAATGCGCGCAAGGTTGTCGGTCAGGTCCTGCGAGACTTCCTCGATGATTTCGCGGTCAGCCTCGGCCAGACTGTCCCCGCTCTCCTCCAAGACCTCCTGCATCTCCTCCAGCAACTCTTCGGAAGCTTCCGCAAAGTTCTTTACGAAATTCAGGGGGTTGCGTATTTCGTGGGCCACGCCGGCAGTCAATTCACCCAGGGCCGCCAGCTTCTCGCGCATCACAATCTGGTCCTGCGCCTTTTGCAGGTCGCCCAGCACGCTCTCCAACTGCTCGTTCTTGTCCTGCAACTCGGTGGCCAGCTTCTCCACCAGGTTCAGGCGCTGAACCTCCAGCGCGTGCCGCCGAAAGACCTCCAGCGCCGCGGCCATGTCCGCCACCTCGTCGCGGCCGCTCATTTCGACGCGGGTCTCCAAATCGCCGCCGGCCATGCGGAGCATCCAGTCGGACAGCATCTGCAGCCGGCGCAGGAGGAAGCGTCCGACAAACAGCCAGGCGATCAGCAAAGCGCCGCCAACGCTGACCGCACCGATGATCAGCAGCAGGAACCGTCCGGTGGCGATCGTGTCGGTCGAGCTTTCCGTGGCCTCATCGGCGCTGGCGCGCGCCGCGCTCACCAGCCCGTCCACCTCGGCCAGCAACTCAACCGCCTGCGCGCGGTTGCCAGCCAGCAATTCCTGTTGGCGCTCCAGCAGTGTGAGCTCCTGCTCCAGCACATCAAAGCCGCTGGGATCGCCCGTGCCAACCTCGAAGAGTCGGTCGAACAAGGGGGCCAGGTCGGCGTGGATCGGGGAATCGGCCAGCCCGTCGAGATTACGCTGGATGCGTCGACCAGACGCCTCGAACCGCTCGCGCAGCGGCTCGATCAGCGACGGGCTGGAAAGCGTGAACGCGCTGGCCAGCAGTTGCGTCGCGATGTTGACGTCCGACTGCAGCTCCGCCAGGCGTCGGTAGCGGTTGAGCTCGGGCTCGGAGAAATACACCTGGCGGATCGGCGGAAGTTCCTCGATCGTCCGGTACCCCGTCATCGTGAAGAACAACTGGTCGTCGAGCGCGGGCACGATCACGCCCTCCAGGTTGCTCCGCAGATCCTCAAGCTCCGTTCGCAGCGCCTGCCGGCGCTCGTCCAGCTCGAAGATCTCGAACCGCTCGCGCCTGATCCTGTCAATGTTCGAGAGCAGCGTGTCGGCGAAACGTCGAAGCCGTTGGGTGCGCTCCGGGTCACCGGTGCTGCGATTCAGGACGGTAAACAGAACCTCGAGATCCTGGCGTGAACTCTCAATGCTCTGGGCGATCTCGTTCACTTCGTCCACGCTGGCGGCCGCCGCCAGGCGCGGCGCGGCCGCCACCAGCGTGCTGCTGTACTCGGCCACGCCAAAGGCCGCGGCCAATTCGGGCACGCTGCCCTCGTTGACCCGGCTCTGCGCCTCGCCCACCCGCGTAAACGACGCCAGGCCGACGACGCTGGCGGCAATGGTCAGCGCAACGGCGCCGCCAATGCCGAGGTAGAGCTGCGTCGAGAGGCGATACCGCGCCTCCAGCAACTGCTTGAGTCGGTCCAGCATGCTTACGAACTCGACAATCTGGTAACGGCGCGGTAGCGACCGTCCGCGCCGATGACCGATAGAAACACCGCGTCGGATCCCTGGTTGTCGGCCTCGCCGTAGTGAAGGCTGAACCCATCAATCTCCTCGGCGCTGCGCAAGCTGGTCAGAAAGCAGGCACGGCTCAACGCTCGTCCGCACCGCTCCAGTCCCAGGATGGTCAGGCGGCCGGCCAGATAGCCTTCAAACGAGACAAAGCCCGGAACGGCGTCGGGCTGGTGGGCGGCCAGCGCACGATGGTAGGCCTGCACCACGGGCAGCGACGTGTCCGTGGGGAAGGGCACAACCTGGGTAACAAACACCCCGGCGCCTTCCGGCCCCAGTTCCTGGGCCAGCGCATTGCTGCCGACAAACGAGATGGTCATGAACACGGGAATGAACCCCAGGTGCCGCGACCACGCCACCAAGGCGGCCACGGGTTCATAGGCGCCAACCATAATCACGGCTTCCGGCTGTCCCTCGCGCAGGTCCAGCAGCGCGGTCTTCACGGCCGTGGTGTTGCGCGGATACACGCCAACCGCCGCCAAGGTCATGCCCCGCCGCTCCAGGGCAGCCTGCACACCGTTGTAGCCGGCCCGCCCGTAGGAATCGTCCTGGTACAGCAAGGCGATTCGCGTGATGCCCAGGTCGTTAGTCAGGCGATCCACCATTTCCTCGGTTTCCTGGTTGTAGGAGGCCCGAAGGTTGATCACCACGTCGTGCAGATCCTCTCCGCGCAGGAACGCAGCCCCGGTGAAGGGGGCCAAATAGGGCGTATTGGCCTCGACCGCAACCGGCACGGCGGAACGAGAGGTCGGCGTACCCACGGCGCCAATCAGCGCAAATACGTTCTCCTGCTCAATCAGCTGCTTGGTATTGGCAATGGCGGCCTCGGGTTCGTAGGCATCGTCGAGCGTTGTGAGTTCCAGGCGCCGGCCATGCACGCCGCCGCGTTCATTCGCTTCCTGGAACGCGGCCCTGATCCCGAGCCGCATGTTCTCGCCCAACTCGCTGGCGGGACCGCTGAACGCGGCGGACTGTCCAAACAGCACGAGCTCGGCGGACACGCCAGGCGCTTCGGCAGTCGTCGCCGGGCTCGCGACCGCGACGGGTTCCGCCGTCGCCGTGGTCGCGGTCGCGGTCGCGGTCCGTTGACTCTCGATGCCCTCAGTCCCATTGCCGGAGGCAAGCACAGCCCACAGCGCGATGCCGAGGGCGCCAAGTCCCCCGACCCCAAGCGCAATCAGCCACGCCCTGGGCACGGGAGCAAACCGTGTCATTCAGCTCGATAGGCGACGAGCGTCAGGTGGTTGCGGCCTTCGTCCCGCCGATAGGTCAATTCGTCCATCAGCTTGCGTACCAGGAACACGCCCAACCCGCCAATCGGTCGTTCATCCATCGGCGCGTTGACATCCGGAACGGGAGCGTCGGTCAGTGGGTCGAACGGCTTGCCGTCGTCCACCATTTCGATCGTCAATGCCTCCTCGGTTGAGCTGAACGTGAACGAGATCTCGTGCAGCCCGCCGTCATGGCCGTGGTTGATCGTGTTGATTGCCAGTTCTTCCAGCACCAGGTTGACCTTGCCAACCAGCGCCAGCGACCACTCGTCCTCTTCGCCCAGCTTCTCCACGGCCTCGGCTAGCCGGGTCAACTCGTCCAGCCTGGTTTCGATCGTCAGGGTGCGCGTCAGGCTCATCACCCGCCTCCGGTGCGCCGGAACGTCAGGCAGGTAATGTCGTCCGACGCCGGATTGTCCCCGACGAAATCGGCCACGGCTTGAAAGACCACCCGGTTAGCCGCTTCGGCGCTTTCGCCGGAATCGGCCGCCAGGGCCGCGCGCAGCCGCCCCAGGCCGAACTCCTGCTCGTCACTGGTCATGGCTTCGCTCACGCCGTCGGTGTAGAGCACGATGGTTTCGCCCGGCTCCAACGTCACGCTGTTCTGCCGGTACTCCAGGTCAGGCAACAAACCCAGCGCAATGCCGCCGGTCAGCGGGAGGGACGTGGAACTGCCGTCCGGTTGGACCAGCAGCGGCGGGTCGTGCCCACCGCTGGCGTAGACGAATTCGCCGGTTTCCGGGTTGTACTCCGCGTAGAGCACGGTCACGAACATCTCGGTCTCGTTGTCTTCGTAGAGGAGGTTGTTGACTTCGCGCAGCACGTCGCCGGGCCCGGCCGATCCAATCGCCGCGCCCTTGATCAGGGTGCGCGTGGACATCATGAACAGCGCGGCGGGCACGCCTTTGTCGGACACATCCGCGACCGTCATGCCGATGCGATCGTTCTCCAGGGCCACGACGTCGAAGAAATCTCCGCCCACGCTCCGCGCCGGTTCCATGTGCGCGAACATCTGGTAGACCGGGCTCTCCGGGAAGTGCGTGGGCAGAATTGACTGCTGCATCTTGCTGGCCACGGTCAGCTCGTTCTGCAGGGCCACCAGCTGGTCACGCGAAGCCAGCGCCTCGCGCCACTCCATCAGGTGTTGCAGCGTGCGGTCGATCGTCACTCGCAGGTCCCTGAAGTCAATGGGTTTGGTGACGAAGTCAAAGGCCCCGCGGTTCATCGCAGTCCGGATGTTCTCCATGTCGCCGTAGGCGGAAACAATGATGGAGCGAATGTTGGGGTCGACCTTGGGAATCTGCTGAAGCAGTGTCAGCCCGTCCATCTCCGGCATGTTGATGTCCGAGACCACCATGTCGATGTCGTCTTCTTCGTGCAGCCGGTCCAGGGCTTGAACGCCGTTGCGGGCAAAGACAAAGGTGTACTGACCGCGCCGGATATTGCGCCGCATGCGTTGCAACATCAGCGGCTCGAGGTCCGGCTCGTCGTCTACGACCAAAATCTTGTAGGGGGGTTTGACTACCACGATTTCACTCCTGGTATTGCCGTGCGGTGTCCCGGGCGGAGAAGCCCCCCTGGGGGCGAGCGGAGTTCAGTTTGTACATGCGGCCAGCGCCTCGGCCTGGGTCTCACATACCGGAATGATCTGATCGAAGCCGCTGACGTTGAAGACCCGGCGAACCTCATCGGTGACCGAGCAAATGCCTAACTCGGCCCCTTGCTGTCGCAGCGATTTGGCCACACCCAGCACCACGCGGAGCCCTGCGCTGCTGATGTAGTCGAGCCGCCGGAAATCAAGAACCATCACCTGTTCGCAAGCCTTGCTCACGACCATGAGGGCCGTTTCGAACCGATGGACGGTGCTGGCGTCGACGCGTCCTTCCGCGGCTACCATCACGTTTCCGTCCGGTGTCGCACTCAGCACGGCGAGCTTGACTCGACCTCCGGCCGGCTGCGCGCGCCCCTCCGCATCATCGGCATACAGGCCATCGGGCTCCATGTGGATCAACACAGGAGACCCAGCGTCCGCGGCGATCGACGCCGACTCCCCGTCGGCCGAATCATCGATATGCGCCGCCCGGCGCATGAGCGATCGATGCTCCAGGGCTCGCTCAATTGTGGCGCGGAGATCCGTGAAATCGATGGGCTTGGTCACGAAATCAAACGCCCCTCGGTTCATGGCCGACCGGATGTTGTCAATGTCCCCGTACGCCGTGACGATCACCGATCGAATGTCAGGGTCCACGTCCGGAATCTGCTGGAGCAAGGTCAGCCCATCCATTTCCGGCATATTGATATCCGAGAGCACGATGTCGATATCGTTCTCACGCAGGCGCTCCAGCGCCTCCACGCCGTTGCGGGCAAAGACAAACTCGAACTGCCCCTTGCGGATAGCGCGACGCATCCGTTGCCGCATCAGCACTTCGAGGTCGGCCTCGTCGTCGACGACCAGGATCTTCGCGGGGGGCTCAGCCGACACGGTCACGCCGGCCGGCTCCTACGATCCGCCCGCTGGCTGCGCGCCCCGACGCGCGCAGCGGACGCGGCTAGCGCGAACATGCCGCCAGCGCCTCGGCCTGGGTGTCGTGCACGGGAATGATCTGATCAAAGCCGCTGACCTGAAAGACCGTGCGGAGCGAGTCCGGCACCGAGCAGACCGTCAGCGTGCCGCCTTTTCGGGTCAGGGCCTTGGTGAGTATCAGCAGAACACGCAGCGCCGCACTGCTGATGTACGTCAGCTTCTCGAGATCCAGGACCATGCCCTTGGTGCAGGCGTCGGCCACGGCATCCAGCACACGCGCGAAACGCGGGGCGCTGGCGCCGTCCACCCGACCCTCGATCGCCACAACCATCACCCCGTTCCCGGTGGCGTTCACCACATTCACGTTCACGCGGTCTCTAAGGTCCTGCCGACGCTCAACGGGACCTTCCGCGTGGCTGGCCTGGGGTTCCTTGCCAAGCCTCTCGCGGATCGGCCACGTCGCCGTCCGCCTCGCACGTCAGGACTCAGCTCTTGCGGGCGGCGAGCGCTTCGGCCTGAGTGGCGTGAATGGGGATGATCTGGTCAAAGCCGCTAACGCTGAAGATCTCGCGGATCGGATCCGATAGCGAGCAAATCGAGAGCGTGGCATCTTTGCGCTGCAGGGACTTGGCGGCGAGCAGAATCACCCGCAGCCCGGCACTGCTGATGTAGGTGAGACGCTCCATGTCCAGGATCACGGCCTGGTCGCTGGCCTCAATCACGGCCTCCAGAGCGCTCTGAAAGTCTCGCGCGTTGGTGCCGTCCACGCGGCCGTCCGCCGTGACCACGATGGCGTTGTCGTTCCACGCCCACTCAGTGCTAACGCTCATGGAGTTCGTCTCCTTGCCTGCTCCAGCGGTTTCCCAACCTCGGATGCCAGGTTCGCATTCTCCTCGGGCAGCACTCCGCTGGCCCATGTCGTCCAGGGTCTCAGACCACCACCACCCACGGCCTGGCGACTGCCACCACACCCGCAACGTAATCGTCAGAGACCAACATCTCGGCCCTGAGCGTCAGCGCGACAGACATATCGGATTGGCCTTGTGCGGACGGTAAATCGCCAACACGCAACTAGACAGAGGTAGCCTAGCAAATGCGAGGTGCTGGAGGTGGGTGGTGGGTCACATTGGCGAGACTCCATTCCCTGGAGCCATCCGCCGTGTTTCTGCCTCGCCCACGGAGCGAGAGTTGGGTGAGGGTCTCCGCTGCGTATGACCCGAAGTGACCCAAGACCTGGAGCTGCACCGCAACCGCATGCTTGCGCCACGCGACCGGCGTTTGCACCCAACATGTGGGCGAAGCGCCACCTACTCTGGGTCGGGATGTCGCTCAGCACCGCGCGGCACGCAGTGGTCGGCCGTGGAGTGGCTCTCGATTTTCAGTTCAGAGCGCCGAGGCCATTCGCCTGTCGGCCCGACCCGGAGTGAAACTCGGCGCCTCAACCGTCGCCAACACCCGATGAGCACATGACCCCAGCAATCACGTCGAGCCTCGACCGCTGTGCCAGGCTGCTGGCGGGTGGTGGTGTCGCCGCCATCCCCACCGACACACTCTACGGACTCGCGGCCAGCATCCGTGCGCCGGACGCCGTGGCCCGTGTGCTGCAGATCAAGCAACGCACGCCGGGCAGCGGCGTTCCCGTTTTGGTTGCAAGCGCGGCCCAGGCAGTTGAAATCGCCGAAATGCCGCCTGACGCCCGGCTGCTCGCGACGGCCTTCTGGCCGGGCGCCGTGACGCTGGTACTGCCAGCCCTCGCCGAGGTTGACCAACGGCTGCTTGGCCCCAACGAAACGGTCGGCCTACGGGTGCCCGCCGCCGCCATCGTGCGTGATCTCATGCGGTTGGTGGGCGCGCCGCTGACCGGCACCAGCGCCAACGAACACAAGCAACCGCCGCCCATGACCGCGCAGGCAGCCGCCGAAGCGGTTGGCCACATGGTGGACCTCGTGCTGGACGGCGGTCCTGGCGGTGGTTCGCCCTCCACGGTCATAGACCTGACACGGGACCCGCCGCTGATCCTGCGCGCCGGCGCCGTGGACGCGTCAACCATTCAGGCCGTAGTCCCCGCCGTTCGCCCGCCCACGACTCCCGCCTGATGGGCGACACGTCGGTCGAACTGGTCGGCGACTTCGAAAGCGCCGAGGCGCGCTTCCTACGGAACCAGTTCGACGACTGTCGGATCGAACTGGCCTCCCGCTCGTTGCTCGACCAGCGCACCGCCCTGCTGCGCTGGCAGCCCGCCGCGGACGTTCATCCGCGCGCCGTCGAAACCACATCGCCACGCGTGACCGACCGTCGCCGCCGCCCGGCCGTCGCCTGGTACGTCTTGGGGCACCAGCCCAATCTGCACCTCACCCCCATAACCGCGAGCGCCGATTTGCGGGACCACTACCCCGGCCACTTCCCGGCCGACGCCGTCCCCGAACGGCGCGCTCGAAAGGGCTGCCTGCCCCTCGGGGGATGGCTGCTGAGCGCAGTTGGAGCGTTCGCCGTGGCTTCAGATTGAAGCCACGGCGAACGCTCCCGTCGGAAGCTCGGAGACCGCGTGTTGTCTGACGCCTAGCCGCGCTCTCCCGCCAGCCGGCCCTTGATCTGGCCCAGCGAGTCCGCGATAGAGGCCTGATACCGCGTCATTTCGGTGTGGTGCGTCGTCAGGCTGCGGTCGATGTTCTCCAGCAACTGCAGGGCGCGGGTCTCCGAATCGGTGCCGCGCGCCCGGCTGCGCCAGCGCACCATTTCGTTGCGCACCACGCGCGCGATGTACACCGTGACGGCCGTGATGATGCCGATGGTTTCAGGTTCCATTGAGACTTGCTCCTTCGGGGGATCGACAAGAGAACCGGGAATTGCGCTGGCCTCGTTGGACGAGCGGCGCTGATCGTTCCAGGCGGGCTTGTCCACGACGTGCACTACACGGCTCCAATCGCCAGCCAATAGACCAGCCCGGCGTTCGTGCTGTTGAAGCTCCGGCCGTCGCAACTGGCGGCCTGCAGGGTGAATCCGTTGACGCGCAGGTTGGTGCAGCGCGCCACCACCCGGCGTCCGCCAATATCCTCGCGCGGTGTGGCCAGGGCTGCGTAGACCGTCCGAAAGGCCGTCTCGAATCCGATGTTGTGATCCGACCAGTTCTGCAACGGAACCCCCGGCACCGAGGCCACCCCCACCTCGGCCCGCCACTGGCCGCGGTCAACATGGTTGGCGGGCGAGCTGTCCTGGAAGTTCGTCAACCGCAGGACCTGATCCAGCGGGTTGGGGGTGAACGCGGGCGCCAGCGTGCCTTCGGCCAGGTGCAATCCGTCAAACCAGGCCGTGGTGTCGCCCTGCTTCAGCTTGCAGAGCGCCAGCAGTGTCGGCGCCGCACGGTCCACGGCAATCGTGGCGGTCAGCCACTCCCAGGCCGAACTGCCCGAGTGGTAGGCCGAGATGGACGTAGTCACGCCGTCGCCTAACTCAAGCCGCGCCCGGTTGGGAACGGTCGCATACACCCAGCCGCCCAGGGTGAACGTCCGTCCCCGCAGGTAGGTTAGCCCGCCTACGTCGTCGCTCAGGCTGCGGCGCAGATCGCAGTCGGCGCCGCGCCGCGTCAGGGCCGCCGCGTAGCGCCCGTGCTTGACCACCGAGGTCGAGCGCGCCGCAGCGGCGTCGTTCCCCGCCAGCGACCAGCCGTCCGGCGCCGCCGTTCCTCCGCCAGACCACGATTCGAAGTCGCCGTTCGGCAGCACGTTGTGAAACTGCTCGGCCTGGAAAGTGTCCAGGGCCAGCTTGGCGGTGGTCACCGCACCCGCGGCCAGGGCTTGCTCCGTTAACCGCGGCCCTTCGCCCGTCCGGCCACTGTGATCGTGACCGGTGGCGCCGTGGAAGCCGGCGTCAATCAGGTCGGCGTTGTTGTTGAACACGTTGATGTCGTATCGCTCGGCGCCCAGTGGCTTGGTCAGCCGCAGGTTCGCCGTGGTGGTTGCCATGCAAAAGCCTCCTAAAGCTTGGCGAGTTGCGTGTGCAGGTAGGCGGCCTGCTTCTCATGGGCGTAGGCCGCCAGTCGGTTGTGTGTGCCGGTGCCGGCGGTCGGCCGGTATTCCGTGGCGGTTACGGGCATCAGCCATTCCAGGTCGCGCCCGGCTTCGCTTCGCCGGGCCTGCGCTTCAGCCCCGCGCACCAGCGCCTCCACGTGCTCGCCGTCCGGGCTCACCAGCACCACCGGCTCGCGCGTGGCCGCCGCGGCGGCAATGGCCCGCTTGACCTCCCGGCCGGCCCGCCGGTCCCTCCGGCCGTCGCGCAGCGGCGCCTGGTCCGCAATCCGCACCAGGAACTCGAAGACGCGCTTGAAGTCCGCCCGGATGGCATAGGCCAGCGACGCCGCGTGGATCACCGGAGTCCTCATGGGATCGTCGCTGTGCAGCGAAAGTCGCAGGTCGATGGCCGTCGTCGCGGCTTCCGGCCCAAACTCAATCCGCTGCCCACCCGCCGCAAAGCGTCCCAGGCGTTGGAACGAAGCGCCGTCGGCCAGCCGATAGGCCGCATCGACCCAGGTCGACGCCGTCAGCCGGTCGCCGCCCAACGTCAGGGCCAGGAATGCCTTGGGCTGCGCCGAAAACGCCGCGTCAAACCGCGAGAGGTACAACTCGGCATTGGCGGCGTAGCGGCAGTTGGGATCGTGCAACGGGTTGGCCGAACCGCGCGGCAGCACGATGGCCGCCAGCGATCCGTCGACTCCCACATAGAGCCGGGGGTTCGGTCCTGGCCGGTCCGACACCCAGATGTGCCGGCAATCCACCCGCCCCAGGTCGGCCAAGGGGTGCCAGGAGTCCTGCTCCTGGTTCAGCGCCAGCAGCGTGGTCCGTCCAGTCTCGTCCTGCAGGGCCGCGTAGAGGAAATGCGCGTCGCCGGCGCAGGCCGTGACGCGACCCCGAATCAGCGAATCGTTCTCGCGCAGGCGCTCGGGACCCGACGGGGTCAGTTCGCCGGGCCGGAACCGGTAGAGCCCCTGCGGCAACGGCAGCCACAAATAGCCGCGCCAGACCGCCGCTCCGCGACCATTGTGCGGGCCGGCGGCCCGCACCGGCTGGGACCAGACGTGCTCCAGCACCGCGCCGCTGTCGACGCCGGAGCGCAGCGCGTAAAGGCCATCCGCCTTCACCACGAAGGCGGTACCACCCAGGCTCAGCAGCGAACTGACGCCATGCGCCCCGTCGCCCACGGGCGTGCCGTCCGTCCAGGTGGAGGCCGCCCCGCCGTCCAAGGAGACTGACAGCATCGGCCCGCCGGCCTCGCTGCTCAAGCGCACCAGGTGCGAACCGATCACCCGGAAAGCCTCGGCTTTGCGGACCTCGCGAACGGCGAGTTCATTGATGCGGGTCGATGAATCCAGCGCCGACCCAACCGTAAGCCGCACCCAGAACGCCTCCACGCCATTGAAACGCTCGCGCTGCCAGTCCGTCGGTTCGTAAAACCGCAGGTCGCCATCGCGGGCCAACGTCTTGCCGTCCTGCGCCGTGCCGTCGCTCAGCCCGCCGACGGTTGACCAGGCCGAGCCATTCCAGTACTCGGCCGCCAGTTCGGCCGCGTTGCCGTTCGCGGCGGCGTTCATCTCCATGGTCACGGCTGCGAACGGCGCCTTCCCGCCCACCATCAGCCAGGCGCCGTCGGTCACGGCGCCCAGCAAGTCCAGGTACCCATAGGTCCCCGGGTCGCCATCGCTGACCACAGACGTCAAATCGGCGTATGTCTGACCCTGGTCGCCGGTCCGCAGCACGGCAACCGGCGCGGCGGGCTGGCCGGCGTGCGGTGTCCAGGTACCGCCGTCGAACGTCCAGAACGCCTCGTCGGCCGACGAGCCGCCCACGGCCACAAAGGCCATCGGGCGATCCGCACGACCCTTGAACACCGCGGCCGACAGTACCGTCACTCCAGGGTCGAACGCCTTCGCCAGGGTCCAGGTCCGGCCGTCGCGCGAGCGGTACACGGCCGACCCCGCCAGCACGTAGCTGGCATCGCCCAGTTCGAAGTGGTCGGTGATCGTTCCCGACGACGCAATCGGCGTCGTCACCACCTCGGGTGGCAGCGTCACCTGGTGCGGGATGCGCGTGTCCGCCATGCCGTGGGCATACCTGCGTGACCCGCCCCGCGGAACGATCCGCTGCCCGAAGCCGCCCGACAGATCATCGACCGCCCACGTCGTTTCGTCCTCGGGCGGGAACTGCGCGTAGGACTGGTCGGTCTGGCTCACGCGCGGGGCAAAGAAGTCGAGCTTGCGCTCGCGCCAGGCCACGGCGCCGTCGGTCCCGTTGCTCAGCATCAGGCCCACCCCGTCCACCACGCAGTCATAGGGATAGGGTGGGCGGGTGCCACGCGGCATCTAGAGACCTCCGCTCAGCATCACCCGCCGCGTGGCGCGCGGGCGGTAAAGACGCGAGAGCTGCTGGAACTCCAGTGCGGCGTCCTGTTGCAGCGCGGCATACCGCGCCACGTCGCCGGCCGGCGCGTCGCGGTGCAGGTGGCGGTACATCTCCACCAGCGCGCCCTGCGACACCCAGTCCACCGGCGCGTCGGTGGTCGCATCGTCGCTGGCCAGCGGCTCGTAGGCCCGCAGCCCTTCGACCAGCAGCGTTTCGCCCATGTTCGGCGGCGGGTCCACCTCCAGCCACAACTCGGGTCCCACAGGTCCTGGGTTGGACGTCGTCCGCCACCAGGTGACCGCGGACATCACGCGCTGCGGGTGGGCCGCCGCCCGCCGCCAGACCTCCACCACCTGCTGGCGATGCGTGATCCAGGCCGGCAGCGGGAAGCGGCGACGCCCGGCCGCGAGCAGCATCGCCTGATCCCAGCGGGTCGTCGCCTCCGCGTCCGCGCTCCCCAACCGAACCTCGATTTCCTCACACCCGTCGGGGATGACGAACATGAGGCGCACCGGCCGCCAGGCGTGGCCCGTCGCCGTGACCTCGTCCAGGTCGACGCCGCGGGTCAGGTTGTGCACCGCCAGCCGCGCTATGGATCCGTCCGGCGCCACCGACGCTTCCAGGGTGTACGCCTGGCCCGGTAACACGGACAGGCTGGTCGAGGCCGCGTAGCCGCCCGCCGCCGTGGTGGTCACCGCCAGACTGGCCGACCCGCCGGCCGCGTCCGCGCCGGCGGCGACTTTGGCCACGCTGGCATTTCGGGGGCGCCAGGCCTGGGTGCCCCGGTCTTCCATCGCGCCGTCGGCCAGCGCCGTCAGCGGCGTCAGCGCCTGGAACCAGCAGCGCGTGAGCGTGGCGTCGATAGCCGCGTTGATCACGTCCGGCGCCACCAGGCGCGAGAGTTCGTAGGACGAGGCCGCGTCCACCGCGTGAGGAAACGCCCGGCTCACCGTGATCGACCCCGTCGCCGGGTCATAGGCCGCCACGCGGCGCGTCTCGCCGGCGTTGGGGCCGCCGAATACGTGGACCCAGCTATCGGTCCATAAGTCGGCCGACGCCGTGGACTCCTGGAGGCGCGCCGCGTCCACCAGTGTCACGGAGGACCCGCCCTCCGCCGTGCCCGTCAGGAATGGCGCCAGCCGCTGCGCGACCCGATGGCGCAGCGCGCGCCGGGTCACGCTCACGAGTGAGCCTCCGAGCGCTGGACTGCGGGTTGGCCCCACGTCGCGCGTTGCGAATCCAGCGCCTCCAGGTCCGCCGCGCCGCGGTCCCGCAGTCGCGACGCCTGACGCTCGCGCATGGCCAGCGCTGTGTCGTGCGCTTCCTGGCGGTCAGGCGTGATTACCAGAATCTGCCGCCCGCCCGCGGCGCCAGGGAAGTGATGGACCAGGCGCCGCGCCAGCCGGCGCCTGATCCAGATGATGGGAGCGTGCATGTGCTGCTACCTCCTACTGGAACCGCCCAGCCTTAGCTGGACGGGGTGGACGCGTCGAAGTACATCTCCACGCCCCAGGCGTCCGCGTATTCGCCCAGGCCGTAGTCGGCCACCACGTTCAGTTCCCAGGCCCGCAGCGAGGCGTCGCGCTCGCGTTCCACGGCCCAGTCCTTAAACATCACCAGCACCAACGCCTCCTTGGAGAACACCGCGCCCTTGGCGTCGTCACTGGCGTCCACCGCCAGATTTCCGGCTTGAAAGACGTCCACGCCGAACGCGCGTGCCACCCAGTGGTTCTCCAGCACCGTCTGCGAAATGCCGGCCGGCACCGGGTAGGCGCCCGTGGGGGAAATGTCCGCCGCCAGGTCGTGCGCCTGGTACGGATGCAGCACGGCGTGGAACGGCTGCGGCGCCGGTTCAGTCGCCCCGTGCAGGCGCGACACCGCCGCCCGCAGGTGGCCCATCGAAATGTTCTGGCCGGCTCCGCCCAGCGACGCGCTGAAGCCGTCCAGCAGCCCCAGCAGGTCCCGGTCCAGCTTGCGGGCGATCGCGTCGCCCAAAACCCGCCCGGCGGCCCGGGCCATGTCTTCCTTGGCCGTCCGCAGCGCGCGGTCGGTCAGCACGATCTGCGCCCCGACCTCGGCCGGCGTGATCGTGATCTTGCCCGTGGTCAGCGTCTGCGGGTTCGTCATGTCCACGCCCTCGGTCAGGGCGGCCGCCGACACCGTGCCGAACTTGGGGATCTCCAGCCGGTCGCCGGCCCCACGCGGCACGCGGTAAGTCCGCACCAGCGGTTCCATCACCGTCCGGTGCATCTGCGTGCGGCGGGCCTCGGCGATCACCGTGTCCACCACGTCGCCAATCGAATCGCTCTTCGTAATCGCCACTGCCTGTCCCTCCGGAGCACCCGCCAATACAGCGGCGCTCCCGCTATCTCGTTCCTGGAAGGCAGCCCCGCGTCGGGGAGCCTTCCGTACGGCCGCGGCGCTGCGGGGGCGCCGACGCGGCGAAGCCGTTGCTACGCCGGCACTTGGACTCGTGGAGCACCCCGGGTTGAGCCCCGGCCACTGGGGACGCACCAGTCCGACATCCCGTCGGACGATGCGCGGCCCGCCGCCCCCGTACTCCACGCAAGCGCGCTGGGCGGTGATGGCGCCGCCGCCGGGTTCACCTCCCCGTCGCCGGACGCACCATCTGGCGCGCCTGGCGGCGGTTGGGTCACGCGGCGCGGGCCGCCACCGCCTCGCCTCGGCCGACCGCCGCTCGTCCGGCGGACTCGATCAGGTCCGAAGCGCTACACCCATAGTGTACACGATTAGAATACGACATGCAACCCAAGTCTCGCCCACGACTTCTTCCCTTGCCGGTGATCGACCGCTACGATGCATGGGTCTTCCGGGTTGCCCACGGAGGCGGCGGATGCCGAGCATGCACGCGTTCCTTAGCCACAACACGGTCCGCAGAGTTCTCGCCGGCGCGGCGCTGGCCGCGGCGCTGGCGTTAGCGCTCACGGCCACGCGGGCCCTGGCGCAATGGCCCACGACCTGCGTGGAACTGAACGACATCGTCGAGACCCACCTGGGTAACTCCCAGAACGTCGGCATTTACCAGCGCGTCTTCGGCGACCAGGCCGAGCAGGCCTGTCAGAACGACCATCGCGCCGATGTCCAGGGCACCTTTGCCTGGGCTATCCCGGCCCCGGTCCCCAC
>DAOUIX010000187.1:0-3831 GCA_034423235.1 Chloroflexota bacterium
CATCCCCAGCGCCACGGCCGCCCCGGTGCCCCCTCCCGGCGTGGGCGCCGACGACCCCAGCGCATCCAGAAACTTCGTCAACGAGCCGCCCGTGGATTCCTTCACGATCAGGCGGCGGCCGCGGGCTCGGGGACGCTGGGCGCCAGCGACGGCTCCGGAACCGGTCGCGGCAGCTTCAGACCAGCCGCCTTCACAATCCGCGGCACCGCCCGCTCCCAGTCGATCGCCATGATGTGCACGCCATGTACCCCCGGAATCTCGCGTACCTGCTCGATGATCTCCAGGCAGATCTTCACGCCCTCCGTCCGCGGCTTCTTCGCCGCCCGCATCCGCTCCACCACCGAATCCGGCACTTCCATGCCCGCGATCTTGAACTTCATGAACTCCGCCATCCGCGCCGACTTCAGCGGACCCACCCCCGCGAAGATATGAACCCGCTCGTCCAGCCCTTCGTCCCGCACGTACGACATCCAATCCGCGAACCGCTCTACGTTGAAAATCATCTGCGTCAACGCAAACTCCTGCCCCGCCTCCGCCTTCTTGATCATCCGCAGCGGACGCCACCCATACGGCGGCGCGAACGGATTCGCCGCGCCCCCAATGAAATAGCCAAAATTGCCCTTAATAGGATCGCCTGCCGCCGTCCGGCCCTCGTCCCGCAGCCGCCGCAACAGCCGCACCAGTTGCACACCCTGCAGGTCGAACACCGGCTTCGCCATCGGATGATCGCCCAGCACCAGGGAGTCCCCGCTAATTGACATAAAATTACGCACGCCAAACGCCTGCGCCGCGATCACGTCCGACTGGATCGCCAGCCGGTTCCGGTCTCGGCACGACAGCTGCATGATCGGCTCCACCCCGCCCTGCGCGCACAGCAGCGCCGCCCCCCAGTTCGCCATCTTCAGCGCCGCGCCCTGGTTATCCGTGCAACTGGCCGCGTCCACGTGCCCGCGGATAATCCCCACCTTCTTCCGCACGTCCGAAGCATCCGGCGCCTGCGGCGGTCCCAGCTCGCACGTCACCGCAAACTCCCCCGCCGCCAACACCGCCTGCAGGTGGCTATACGGCGGCGACGTGGCAACCGACACGCGACTGGCTTCGGCCGGAGTCATGGAAATAAAGGGACGTGCCGTAAATCGGGGACGCCGCCCATGGTATCGCGGGAACACTCCAGGATGCCGTGTGGCCCAGGCTGCGCGCAGCGTGGGACCTCCCACACCCACCTGCCGATAGATCCGTATCGGAAACAGAGCGACTGCTAGCTCAGCGTCTCGACCCGCAAACCGACGAACCGTTCAAAGTCGCGGTCGTTCGTGAGTACGGTGTCGATGCCGTGCTCCCAGCACAGCGCTGCAATCTGCGCGTCGAACATCAGGTTGCCGCGTGCATCGGACTGGCGCGCCGTTTCCATCAGAAGATCGAGAAACTCGGAGCCCGGCCGGACCAGTTCACAGGTCGGGGCGGCCACAAGGTTCTCGATGAACCCAGCCGCCTGCGATACCGAGGAGGGCGGGTTGAACACGCGCCCATGCGTCACGACTCGCATGAACTCCGCCACACAGAACACCGGAAGCCCCCAGCGCGCCGGCCCCTCGGCCAGACTAACGAGCCGAGCCCGCGCCGCCCTATGCCACGCGCTCTCGCTGCGATGGGCATGAATCAGCACATTGGTATCCACCGCGATCACGAACGGTCAATCACCTCGTAGAGCGCATTCCGGTCGTCAATATCGACGTTCGGCGGCGCGACGCCGGTGACCGTTTCGAGTTGCAGCCGGAACGGAGGCCTCCGCCTTCCCGTTCCCGCCAGCCGCGCGCGCAGGGCGTCCTCAACGAACCTCGTAAGCGTTATCCCGTCGCGGGCCGCCCGCTGCTTCGCCTGCCGCAGCACCTGATCATTCAGATTCAGCGTCGTCTTCATTCAAGCGTCCGTGATTCCGCCAGTGTATGGCTCAACCATATCATTCAGTCGGACGCCTCAGCCCCCGCCAGCGGCTACCTTTGCTTGACTAGGCATTGTGTCTGAGTGACGCCACAGGACGGCTTGCGCACCGAGCGCCAGCTGCGTAAAGAAGGAACTCAATGCTTCGACGAACGAGGCTTGCGCTGGTCGCGACCGTGCTCGGGGCCTTCATGTTGCCGGCAGTTGCCGGCGCCCACGAGCCGGGGATTCCTCCCGCAATTGCCGGACGGTCACCCGACTATTCGGCTGTGTATCACGAAGCCGTACGTCGCTCGGGCGGCTCCGAGCTCTCCCACAGGATCGCGGCGGACGTAACCGGCCGCGGCACCGTCTGGCTCTTCATGATCGGACGCGACACGGGCGTGCTCTGGGGCACGTGTGACGTATTCCATCACGATTCGGGGTGCGGATACACCGGCTTGTTCGCCGTAGTAGTGCCCACCGCCGGCCTCAATGTGCGCACGGCCGCTGACCCCAACGCCTCGGTGGCCTACGTGGCGCCCGGCGGGTCGAGACTTGCACTCACCGGCGAAACCTCGGTAGTCAACGGCGTTACGTGGTGGCGAATTTCCGACGGCAACTGGGTCCAGGGCCAGTTCCTGAAGTTCAGCTAGGTTTTCTGACCACAGTCGTCTGACACTCGGCCGACGGATGGATAGCCGCTGCCTACCGCAGCCAGGCACCAATCCCAATTCGGCCGCGTCCGCACTCAGAACCCTATCCTTCTCAACATGAACGCCCCGGCAGCCGGCGACACCGAATCCCGGCCCGTCACCACAGCCTCGTGACCCGCACATGACACTGTTCGAAGGCACCGCCTGGTACTACGCGCGTTACCGTCCTGGACATAGTCCCGACCTTGCGCCAGCGTTCGCCGAGTTGTTCCAGCTTGACGGCGGCGGCCAGCTGCTCGATTTGGGCACGGGCACCGGAGCGATTGCGTTGGCTCTGGCAAACCACTTCGATGCCGTGGTTGCCATAGATCCCGATGCTTCCATGCTCAGCGAAGCGGCTTGTGCTGCCAGGGGGCGCGGAGTGGCCAACGTGCAGTTCATTCACGCCCGAGCAGAGGAACTTGGGGACTCGCTTGGAAAATTTCGACTCATCACCGTCGGGTCGGCGTTCCACTGGATGGATCGGGACAAGGTCCTCAACATCGCCCACCGCGCCCTGGTCCCATCAGGCGTCTTCGCGGTTATTGAGAGCTCGGGCAAGGCGACTGATACGTCGGGATCGGCTTTACCTCTTGTCCCATGGGATCGTGTCCACGCGGTCGTCAGCCGCTACCTTGGTCCAAAGCGCCGGGCGGGCCGCGGGTTCTACGCGGCGCCCGACGAGAGCTACCAGGACATGCTGGACCGCTCCGTATTTGGTGGGCACCGCACGCTTACCCTCCCAGGGGTGCCGGCGACGCGTTCGGTTGAAGACGTGATCGGGTATGTCTTCTCCACGTCGTATGCCTCGCGTCAGCTGTTTGGCGACCGTGTCGCTGCATTTGAGGACAGGCTAAGACGGGAGTTGCTAAAGGCCTCGCCGAGCGGTGAATTCTTTGAGCCTGCGCGGCCTACCGAGGTGATCTACAGCCAGAAGAACTGAGCGTGTGCATTGACGCAATACGCCGGCACGACGAGCTGATCAAGGATCTGGAGGCCGGGACCCGCCCAACCACCGCGCCATTGCCGACCACGTCGTCCGCACCGTTGATCTGTCCGATTCGTTCCTACGAGACCGACCGCCGGCAGAATCACCCAGCGCTGCCGCCCCGTTCGCCTCCCTTGTATGTCTTAGGAGCTTAGAAACGCTCAGTAGCCGGGAGGTCGGTCTCTGCTAACCGAAACTCGAGAAACACCCCGCCCGCCCCTCCTCGTC
>DAOUIX010000188.1:0-1576 GCA_034423235.1 Chloroflexota bacterium
GAAGACGGGCGGGTCAGAGACGCCGCCCCTACGAAGGATGGGCCGAGAGGATCCACGCGGCCGCTGACTTCTCGACTTAGAGTCTGTCCTGTGGGGGTCGTGAGAGTTGCAGACCGAAGGAGTCGGGGTGATGGGTGAGGGGCGGCCGAATGTGTTGTTGGTGGTGACGGATCAGCAGCGGGGGGATGCGCTGGGGTTGGATGGGCATGCGGTGCTGGAGACGCCGGCGATGGATTGGATTGGGGCTTCGGGGACGCATTTTCGTCGGGGGTACTCGGAGTATCCGTCGTGCGCTCCGGCGCGCCGGGTGCTGATGTCGGGGCACGCGCCGTCGGCGAACGGGATGGTGGGAATGACCAGGCACCCGGAATGGGATCCGCCGGCGACGCTGGCGGGCGAGTTGCGCGACGCGGGCTACGAGACGCACCTGAGCGGCAAGCTGGATCTGCAGCCGCCGCAGCGCCGCTTTGGGTTCGAGGCGATGGACCTGGCGAACAGCTCGCGCACCCTGGACAACGATTACCTGACATGGCTGCGCGGCGAGGCTCCGCCGCACCGCTGGGCCATGGCCCATGGAGCGCCCTCGAACGGATGGATCGGACGTCCGACGCATCTGCCGGAGGAGAAGACGCAGACGTTCTGGACGGTGTCGCGGGCGATCGACTTCCTGGAAACGCGCGATCCGACGGCGCCGTTCTTCCTGAATGTCTCGTTCATGGACCCGCATCCGCCGTTTACGCCGCCGGCGTTCTTCTTTGACCGATACGAGCGCATGGACCTGCCGGAACCGGTGATTGGCGACTGGGTTCCGGAGTTTCCGGGGCCGCGGCGGGGGATGGATCCGGAGCTATCGGAGGACATGGAGCGCTGGAGCCGTCGACTGCACCTGGACCCGGCGCCGATGCATCACTGCCGGGCGGGCTATTACGGGCTGGTGAATCACGTGGATATGCAGCTGAACCGGCTGTTCCAGTACATGCGGGATAAGGGCCTGCTGTATGACACGTTCATCATGTTTGTGTCGGATCACGGGGAGATGCTGGGGGATCACCACCTGTTCGCGAAGACGTGGCCGTATGAGGCCTCGGTCCGGGTTCCGTTCCTGGCGCGGGCGCCGCAGTCGATGGGATTCCCAAGGCAGGTGGAGGTGGCGGCGCCAGTGGGTCTGCAGGACGTGATGCCGACGCTGCTGGATGCGGCGGGCTGCGAGATTCCGCGATCGGTGACGGGTCGCAGCGTGCTGCCGTGGATGCGCGGGGAGACGCCGGCGTGGCGGGACGTGCTGCACGGGGAGCACGCGGGGCAGTACCGGGAGGCGGACGGCAATCACTGGATTGTGAACGAGCGGCATAAGTACATCTGGTTCAGCCAGACGGGCGAGGAGCACTTGTTTGACGTGGTGGAGGATCCGAACGAGGCGCGGGATCTGGCACCGGAGAGCGTTTTGGGTGAGTCGGGGGCGGGTGCGCGGAAGACCCTCACCCCAACCCTCTCCCATGGGGAGAGGGAGGAAGAGGCGCCGCGCCTTGGAGACGGTGAAGAGGCGGCGCAGCTTCGGGGGTCGGGCGAGCAACGG
>DAOUIX010000189.1:0-2021 GCA_034423235.1 Chloroflexota bacterium
GGAGCACGGCGCCGTCGAGTAGTCGCCGGGCCATTGCCCAGCGCCGTCCACCGCCCGATAATTCAAGCGTCGGCGGGGGTAGCTCAGTTGGCAGAGCGCTAGCCTTCCAAGCTGGATGTCGCGGGTTCGAGCCCCGTCCCCCGCTCCAAATAGAAATGAATCGGGGTAAGCCGCCTATTGATCCTGGCGTCCATGATCGCGCGAGCAGGAGGGTGCGTACCGTGAATGGGTCTCTGGCAGCCATCTGGGAGATTCCAAAGCCGCTGTCGGTTCATCCAGTCCAGGTGGACGACGACACCGTGATCATGCTGCGACGGCACGGAAACCCGGAAGGCCCCAGGCTGGTGCTGAGCCACGGTAACGGCCTTGCCATTGACCTCTACTATGCGTTTTGGTCGCTCCTGAGCCGCGATTTCGACTTGCTGGTCCACGACCTCCGGAATCACGGTTGGAACAACGTCGGCGCCCAGGCGGATCACCACGTCGGCACCTTTGCGCGAGACCACGACCGCATTCGCGAGGCGATCGGCCGTCGCTATGGGGAGAAACCGACCGTCGGCGTGTTTCACTCCATTTCAGCCCTGGCATGCCTGCATGCGCCGTCGCGGGGAGACGGCTACTCCGCCTTGGTGCTTTTTGCCCCGCCCCTCTGCAACCGGGGCTCCAAGTACCGGGCGTTCGAAGCGCGGGCGAAGGGCACGGCCGACATGCTCAGGCGGAGGACCCAATGGTTCCGGTCCAGGGAAGAGCTGGCGGAACTCCACACCTATTTGCCCTATTTTCAGCGGGCGGTTCCGGGAGTCTTCGAACTTGTGGCGCGAACGACGCTCAAGGCGTCGGCGACCGGCCGGGGGTTTGAGCTCCGATGTCCCGCCGAGTTCGAAGCGCAGATCTGGGACCATGCCTCGACCTATGCGGTGACCGTCGATTTCGGCGCCATGAGGTGTCCTGTCAAGACCCTAGCCCCAGACCCCGCCGCGCAGGACCCGAGCGACCCGACGTTCGACTACGGGGACGCAGACGTGGACCATGAGGTCATTCCCGACACGACACATTTCCTGCAACTCGAAAAGCCGCGGGAGTGTGCGGTGGCCGTGCGGAAGTTTCTGAAGCAGGTGGGGATCCTGGAGAATCAATCGTTCCCGTGAGAGCCACTTCCCGCACTTCTTGGCTATGACGGACGCGAAGGCGGAGCCTCAAACCTGTTAGAGCGATGAGATGGCGGGTTTCGGGCCAATCGTGCTGCCAAGCTGGATGTCGCGGGTTCGAGCCCCGTCGCCCGCTCCTCACCAATCGGCCGATCCAGAGGCACTGATTTGCCGCGGGGCGCGTCTGGACCAGCCTCGCGGTCGCTTCGGATCGCACGACTGCGCCGAGTCGCTCGCAGTTTGGACGAAGTCTCACGGTAATCGCGACGGCAATCTGGCAAGGTTGGCCCTGCGCCAATCCTTGGCGCCACAACCCTTGACGTCGGATGCGCCCACCGATCAATCATTCCTCCTACGTCGTATCACCCTGCTACGATCGCGCGCCGTCAAGACTTGGCCCGTGGCGAATGCCGCGGGGACAGCTTGCGGAAGACGGAATAGTGCCGACGGGCGGCGGAATAGACCCTTCGAAGTGAGATTGATGCGGCTACGTCTGAACCTAGCGGCGGTCGTTGCCGCGGTCACGCTGCTGGTGCTGGTGTTCGCGGCGTGCGGCGACGAGGTTCCACCCGCGCCGGATCCGACGCCGACAGCCACCGCCGCGCCGGTGGCCGCTGCACCGACGCCAGCACCCGAGCCGACGCCGACTCCCGAACCGACGCCTACGGCCGCCGTCACGCGCGTGGCCGCGGCGCCAACGCCCACCGCAACACCGGTACCCGCCACGCCAACGCCAAGTCCAGAGCCAACGTCCACCCCAACGCCGGAACCGACGGCTACCCCAACGCCTGAGCCCACTCCGACGCCGACGCCGGAACCGACGCCCACGCCAACTTCCGCACCCACGCCCACGCCAACCCCGCAGTCCACCCC
>DAOUIX010000190.1:0-6498 GCA_034423235.1 Chloroflexota bacterium
CCCACGCCCCGCTGCCCTCCCGCGCCGCACCCCCGTCTGTCCGTCGCCGGGCCGGACCTGGCGCGTCCCCGATTCGGCCAAGGTGCACCCCGCCGCGCCTCAAGAGCTTTTTAGAAAAAACTCTTACCGCTCTTACCGCGCGCGAGACCCCCGATTGGCGGGCTCGCAGATTCGCTTCAGCGTTCACCCCCGCCCCACAACCCGATATCCTGAACCCGCCGCCCATCTGGGCGGTTATTTGTGGAGGGCATACACGCTCATGACTCCGCTCGACTTCGGGATCCCGGCCGGCAGCCTGCAAGACGCGACGATCGAACTCTTTCGGCGCGCCGGCTGGCATATCGTCATTGCCTTCCGGAACTACTTCCCCGAAGTCGACGACGACGACCTGCGGCTCACCCTCATGCGCGCCCAGGAAATGTCCCGTTACGTCGAGCACGGCACCTTCGACGCCGGCATCACCGGCAAGGATTGGACCCTCGAAAACCAGTCCGACGTCGAAGTCATCCAGGTCCTCCCCTACTCCCGCCGCAGCAACCGGCCCACCCGCGCGGTCCTGGCCGTGCGCGAGGACTCCCCGATCCAGACCGTCCAGGACCTCGAAGGCGCCACCATCGCCGCCGAAATGGTCAACTTCACTCGCTGCTACCTCGCCGAGCGTGGAATCAAGGCCAATGTTGAGTTCTCCTGGGGCGCAACCGAGGCCAAGGTCGCCGGCCGCCTGGCCGACGCCATCGTCGAAACCACCGAAACCGGCTCCACCCTCCGCGCCCACGGCCTGCGCGAAGTCGAAACCATGCTCACCTCCTGCCCGCAGATCATTGCCAACAAAACCGCCTACGCCGACCCGGTCAAGAAGGCAAAGATCGATCAGGTCGCGATGATGCTCAAGGCCGCCCTCGACGCCCAATCCCGCGTGGCGCTCAAGATGAACGTCCCCAAGGACCTCTTGGAGGAAATCATCACCCTCGTCCCCAGCGTCACCGCCCCCACCGTCGCCGACCTCTACGGCCAGCCCTGGGCCAGTGTCGAGATCGTCGTCGAGGAGCAACAGGTTCGCGAGCTGATGCCCCGCTTGGTCAACGCCGGCGCCGAAGGCATCATCGAGTTCCCGCTCAACAAGTTCCTCTAATGGCTACCGACCGTCTCCGTTTCGGAATCATCGGCACCGGCGGCCGCGGCCTTGGCTCCTTCGCCCGCGGCCTTCGCCACGACTTCCCCGACCAGGCCGACCTCGTCGCTCTCAGCGACATGGACCCCGTCCGCCTTGCCCTCGGCGCCAAACACTTCGAAGTCGATCGCACGGACACCGACCCCTCGGTCGTCCTCGACAACCCCGAAGTCGACGTCGTTGTCATCACCACCCCGGACGCCACCCACGCCGACTACGCCTGCGCCGCGCTCGAAGCCGGCAAGCACGTCATCTGCGAAAAACCCATCGCCACCACCATCGACGACTGCAACCGCATCCGCGACACCGCCCGCCGCTCCCCCGGTGGCTTCATGACCGGCTTCGTCCTTCGCTACGTCCCCTTCTACGACCGCATGCACCACGCCATCGTCAACGGCGAAATCGGCGACCCGCGCCTCGTCCAGATGACTGACAACCGCGACGGCGCCGGCTACTTCCGCCGCTGGCATCGACTCCGAGCCAACTCCGGCGGCCTTCTCGTTCACAAGAGCTGCCACGCCCTCGACATCGCCGGCTGGATGCTCGGCGCCCGCCCCGTCAGCGTCAGCGCCACCGGCGGCGTCGCCGTCTTCACGCCTAAGGACTGGGCCGGCGAGCGCTGCCTCACCTGCGATGCCAAGGACACCTGCCCCGAATACGTCGACATCACCCAGGGCCGTCTCAAAGAGATGTACTACGACGCCGAAGCCACCAGCGGCTACATCTTCGACACCTGCGTCTTCAACTCCGAGAAAGACACCGTCGACCACGCCAGCGCCAGCATCGAGTACGAAGGCGGCAAGCGCGTTGCCTACAGCCTCTGCCTCTTTGCCTCATACACCACCCGTGAAATCGGCGTCTGGGGCGACGACGGCAAAGTCGAAGGCCGCGACGGCCAGGATGAATTCCGGCTGACCGGCCGCCGCGACGACCGTGACGAAGAACGCCCCGTCGAGGTAGCCCGCGGCGGCCACGGCGGCGGCGACACCCGTCTCCTCGCCGACGCCCTCGCGGTCTTCCGCGGCAAACGCGACCCCGTGGCCAGCCTCGACGCCGCCTACTGGGCCGCCGTCCTCGGCATCGCCGCCGAAGAGTCCGTCGCCCGCGGCGGCCGGCGCCTCACCCTGGCCCAACTCGGCGCAACCCCATGACCGGCCGAGCGGCCGTCGTCCCCGAAGCCAACGTCGTCCACCTCGAAGAAATCCCGATCCCCGGCCCCATCGGCCCCAACGAAGTCCTCGTCCAAACCGAGTGCACATTCATCAGCACCGGCACCGAACTCGCCAACTTCACCGGCCTCGACCCCGGCGTCCATGTCCCCGGCAGCTGGAACCACTTCCCCGCCCGCCCCGGCTACGCCAACTGCGGTCGAGTGATTGAGCTCGGCTCCGACGTCAACACCCTGGCCGTCGGCGACCGCGTCTTCACCCAGCGCAAGCACGTCTCCCACCATCTCGTTGCGGTCGACGATCCCAACACCATCGTCGTCCCTGTCCCAAAAAACGTCCCCAGCGACCTCGCCGCCGCCGTCCGCATGGGCATGGTCGCCATCACCGCCCCCCAGGTCGCCGACAACCACGTCAACGCCTGGGTCGTCGTCTTCGGCCTCGGCCTCGTCGGCAACCTCGCCGCCCAGCTATTCCAGCTCGATGGCGCGCGAGTCATCGGTGTCGACCCCGTGCCCGCCCGCCGGCAACTCGCCCGCCGCGTCGGCATCCAGCGCGTCACTGGCGACGACATGTCCACAATCGTCGAACAGCTCCGCGACACCACCGGCGGCGGCGCTCAGACCGTCGTCGAGGCCGTCGGCCACGCCGGCGTCGCCCAAACCGCCATCCACGCTGCCGCGCCCTACGGCGAACTCATCCTTCTCGGCTCCCCTCGCGCGCCCGTCACCGCCGACCTCAACGAGTTCCTACAGCCCGTCCACAGCAGATGGGTCACTATCAAGGGCGCGCTCGAACACCGCCTGCCCATCAATCCGACCACCCGGGGACATCCTCAATCCATCGCCGGCAACGCCCGCACCATCCTCGACCTCGTGTCGACCGGACGCCTCCGCCTGGCCGAACTCATCTCCCACCGCCTCCCCGCCAGCCAGATCGCCGCCGCCTACGACGGCCTCCTCAACCAACCCAACGAGTACTGGGGCGTCGCCCTCGACTGGAGATAACGCTGCGGCCAGGTCCGGCATTCAGCTTCGCGATCGTCACCGAACGACAGCGCTGGCTGCTGGAACCTCTCTCACGACACGACCCAGTGTGTCCTGCGCTCGCCAATCTTCAAGTCGTTACGAGCACTGGACGTCTGCCCACTGGGCGTCCGGGAGACTCGCGAATGTATGTGCATTTGGATAGGTCTGATACTATGGCCCACGCTGAGAATGCCTCGCTCAGCAAGTGTTTCTCCGCATCTCTTCCGACGCATGGGTCTGGATGAAAAGTATGCGCTACGAGCCGGCTGAACAGTGCCCACCCCGGCAGGCGCTTGGCGCGGCTCTTCTGATCTTCGTTCCGAATACGATCAGCATCGTTCTACTTACCACCTTCGTCGTCCGCGCTTCGGGTGAATCAGATAACTACCTGGCCTGGGCCACATTCACGGGCCTGATCATATCCGGTCTAAGCATGATTCTGCATGCCTTCCCGTTTCGCTATATGGGTTCGGGAGGCCTCGTTGTCACCAACTTGAATGTCCCGCTCCTGGCCGTGTCCGTTCTGGCCCTGGCAAGAGGCGGCCCCGGCCTACTGGCAAGCTTGGTGATTTGTTCAACCCTTCTCCAGTTCCTGCTTGTTTCGCGCCTGGCCTCGCTCCGGCGAGTTTTTACGCCAACCGTCAGCGGAATCGTCATCATGCTCGTCGCGGCCTCCGCCGTTCCGTTTTTCGTGGACCGGACGATAAGCCACTCACAGAGCCAGACCTTGGTCGTCCTGATACCGGGAATCGTGGCACTCGCCGTCGGGCTTTGGGGGGCCATGCAGTCCTCGGAGGCACGACGTATCTGGACGTTGCCAATTGCGGTTGCTTCCGGCTTGGTCGTGGCTCTTCCTTTGGGTCTCTACGATACAGACCGGATAACCGAAGCGCCCTGGCTCAGCATCACGGACCTTCAATGGCCTCTGAACGGCCTTGACTTCGGCATTCAGTTTTGGTCGTTGCTGCCGGCATTCCTGGTCGTCAAGCTCACTGCCTTCCTGAAAGTCGTCGGCGATCTCTCCATAATCAACCGCGCCTCATACCGCAATCCGGCGGCACTGGACTTCAGGAAAATCCAGAGCGGCCTGAACCTGTATGGAGCCAGCACACTCCTCACTGGACTCCTGGCAACATTGCCCGTGGCTGCTCCCTGGTCCTCCACGGCCGTCTACATCGGCTTTACGGGAAATGCAGCCAGGAGCGTTGGCATATTCTTGGGACTTCTGACGATCTTGATTGCGCCATTCGCCAAGTTAATCGCCATTCTTGCCGCGACTCCCAATTCTGTTGTTGCCGCCGTTTTCATTATTATTTTTGGACTCCTGTTTATTGAGGGATCTAAGGCGGTCTTTACGTCCCCAATGGACTATAGAAAGGCCGTCATTGTTGGTGTTTCCATGGTGCTGGGTATTTCAGCGGCCAGCTTCGGCCGCTTGAGCGATGGCATTGCGGGAGATCTGATGGGCAATACGATAATCGTTGGCGGGGTTACGGCTATCGACATGACCGTGGCAACCGGGTTCAGGGGCTTTCTGCGCCGCCGACTCAACGTCGATCTCTCGCTCTCGTCATTGACCGATGTCTCGGAATTCCTTGAGGCGTTCGCTTCGAAACACAGCTGGAGTGATTCAGCCAGGATACGATTGAACTTGGCCGTTGAAGAAGTTGTCCTTACGCTTCTGGAACAGGGTGGCGAGAGCGCCTCGGATAAAGGGCGCCGTTTGAGCGCCGCGGTGCATTCTGATGGCGATGCTGCGGAGATTGAGCTAATCGTGTATTCGCAGCAGGATATCGAAGGCAATATCCAAGATCAGCTTGCCCTCGTTAGCGACCAGGCGTCACTGGACGATGCACAGCAGCTATCGACAATGCTGCTTCGGCATTACGCGTCGTCGGTTCATCATCGAAAGTACTACGGAGTCGATATTGTGACCTGCCGGGTGGATAAAGACGTTCTCCATTCGACGACCGAGCCTCGCTGATCGATATTGGTGGTTGGGTCGGTCGCATCTGCGGCTGAGTCGCGTGCCGGTCTCGCCTATCGGTTGGCTTGGATGCGTGACGACGCCGGTCACGGTCGCGAATGGCGAGTCACTGTGGTTGACAGCCGCGGCCGGTGGGCCGTGAACTTTAGCGGCGACTTCGCGAGACCCGCGGGCGGTACCTGAGGATGATCAATGGCAACCGGGGCTGATCCCTCACGAGTGTTCTGCGCGTGAACGAGCCTCGCCGCCGGAACCAGCCGCCGGCGAGGCTCGTTGCAGGTCGCTCTTGCGGGAAAGTCTCCGCCTACGCGCTACTCATCGTCGAAATACGCCGATCCGAAGATCAGCCCGTCGTGCCGAATCGCCCACACGTGCGTGGCGCTGCCGCTTCCCTGGGCCGAAGGCCGTAGGTTGCTGAACCAGCCGCCCTCCTCGGTCACACCCGCGAGTTGCTCGCCGAAGTTGTAGACCATGCCGTCCAGGCCGCGTGCCCTCACCAGCTTCACGTCCGTTCCGATCCGCTGCGGAATCAACGGGTTGACCAGGTAGAGGTCGTTCGCATCAATCAGGAACAGGAATGACGCGCCGTCAAAGCTCTCTCTGCTGTTGTAGTACGCAGCAGTTGCGTCCAGGCCGTCGCGCTCATACCGATCGATCGCGGCCTGCACGTACGCCATCGTCGCGGCTGCCGGATCGTCGGCCACCGGGTAATAGCCCGAGGCAAAGATCCGCCCGTCGTGCCGAATGGCAAACGTGACCTTCGGCGCCTCCTGCAGCGTGACCGGATGCGGCCACAGGTACTCGACCCATACGCCTTCCTCCGTTGCTGCGGCGATCGCCTTGCCCAGCTCAAACCCGTCCGACCCGACCACGTTCTTGATGTCCGTGCCGATCAGCCGCGGGAAGAGTGGATGGACGAAATAGATGTCGTTCGCATCCATCGCAAACAGGTAGAACTGCCCCTCAAACGCCGCCGTGCTGTTTTAGAAGTTCGTCATCGACTCCAGGCCGTCACGGTCATACCGCGCAATGGCCTGCTGCACGTATTCCACGGTGTACTCGCGTGGATCCGCGCCAATCCAGGCCGGCGGTTCCGCGCTCGGGTCCGGCGTGTAGTACCCCGACGCAAAGATCAGGCCCTCGTGT
>DAOUIX010000191.1:0-3064 GCA_034423235.1 Chloroflexota bacterium
CTCGTACCCCACGCTCTGCCCATGCGCCGCCGCCAGCCCCGGATGCGCCGCCCCGCGCAGGTGCAGCGGAACCTCCACATTCGCCCCCCGGCGAATCGCCTGCTCCGCCGCCCCCAGCGCCCGACCCGCCGCGTTGCTCTTGGGCGCCGCGGCCAGGTAGACCGTCGCCTGCGCCAGCGCATAGCGCGCTTCCGGCAGTCCCAGCCGTTCCACCGCGCTGGCCGCCGCTATTGCCAGCGGCAGCGCCTGCGGGTCCGCGTTCCCGATGTCCTCCGACGCCAGGATCACGATCCGCCGCGCAATGAACTCCGGCGCCTCGCCCCCCTCCAGCATCTTCGCCAGCCAGAACAGCGCCGCGTCGGGGTCCGACCCCCGCACGCTCTTGATATACGCCGAAATCGTGTCGTAATGCTCGTCCGCCGCCCGGTCATACCGAACCTGTCGCGTCAGCGCCGCCTCCCTCGCCACCTCCGCGTCCACGCTGTCCAGCCCGCGTTCCCGTGCAAACGCCGCCGCCGACTCGATCCAGTTCAGCGCCACCCGCGCATCCCCGCCCGACGCCGCCACCGCCTGCTCCACGGCCTCCTCTGTAAACCTCGGCGCATCAGCCCCCAACCCGTCCGCCGCTCCCAACGCCCGGTCGACAATCGCCCGCAGGTCCCCGGACTCCAGCGGCTGCAACCGCAGCACCCGCATCCGCGACAGCAGGGGCGCATTCAGCTCGAAATACGGGTTCTCCGTCGTCGCCCCCCACAGCGCGATCACCCCGTCCTCCACCGCCGGCAGCAACACGTCCTGTTGCGCCTTGTTGAACCGGTGAATCTCATCCAGGAACACCAGCGTCCGCTTGCGGTACAGGTCGCGGTCGCTCGCCGCCTGCGCGATCACGCCGCGCACGTCGCGAACGGTGGCGGACACCGCGCTCAGCTCCACGAACCGTCGCTCGGTCATCGCCGCCGCAATCCGCGCCAGGCTGGTCTTGCCCGTGCCCGGCGATCCCCACAGCACCACCGACCACATCTCGTCGCGTTCCAGCGCCAAGCGCAGCGGCGCACCGGGCCCCACCAGGTCCGCGTGCCCGCTGAACTCATCCAGCGACCGCGGACGCATCCGCGCCGCCAGCGGCATCGCCGATTGCCGCGCCTCGGCGCCGGCCAGCGCGAACAGGTCCTCAGTCATCCGGCGGCGCCTGCAGGGCCCGTCCCACTTCGGCCTGCAGGCGGCGCGCTGCTTCCACGCCGTGGTCCGGCCCAAGCTCCGGCGCATAGCGGGCAGCCATGTACATCTCCGTCAGCCCGTCCACCGCCGCCGTCGCCGTGGTACAGCGCGCCGCCAGGCGCTCCCGGTACTCGCTCGGCGTGGACGACGGCCCTCGAAACACCCCGCGCGCCGAAGCCTCGTCCACCGTCTCCGCGTAAATCTCGTGCAGTTGCTGGCGCACGGAGCCACCACCGCTACGACGCATCGACGCCAGCCCCGCCTGCATCGCCCGACGTCGCCCGGCCAGCGCCCGCACCGACGCCCCCACCGCCCGCGCCACCGTTCGCGTCCATCCGAACAGTCCCAGAATCGAAGCCAGCAGCGCCCGCAGCACCAGCAGGATGTGACTGAGCAGCGACCGGCTGGCCCGCTGCGCCGACACCCGCTGGTAGTTCCGCTGCACCGCCCGGAACAGCCAATACAGTGAAAAGCCGCCAACCAGCAACACGATCAGCGCCGCCAGGAACAGCCCAAAGTCAATGCCTTGGCCCTCAGCCTGCAGCAACTCCTCGGGCGGCAGCGGTTCGGCGAACCCGCCGCCTTCCGGCCGCATCAGCTCGATCAGCCGCGCGATCAGGCTCAGGATCAGCAGGCCCAGGGCCAGCACAATCCGCGCCACCCAGAGCATGCCGTCCAGGATCCACAGCCCCAGACCGGCAAACACGTCCGTGTCCGCCGCCGGAATCAGCAGCGCCACCACCAGCGCCACCACCAGCAGGAAGACAGCCGACCGAATCCACGTCCCCGTCAACCCCGGCGCCTGCGCCGCCAGCTCCAGCGACCACTGCGATGTCCGTCGCACCAGGTTCGCGTAGCTCAGCAGCAGCAGCACGCTCACGTAGTACAGCACCATGATGATCAGCGCCGTCTGCACCACGCCCGCCTGCTGGGTCTCCGATCCCACTGCCACGTTGAACGCCGTCAACCCAACCAGGATTCCTCCCGCCGTCGCCGCCAGCGAGGTCAGCTCCGCAATCGCCGCCGATCGGTCCACGTACCGTCCCCGATCATTCAGCCACTCGTAGTACTGCGGCGAGCGCTTGGACGGCGGAATCTCCGACCGCTGTGGATGCAGCAGCTCGATATTGCGCAGCACCCGCATCCCGGCCATCCAGGTCAGCGCCAGGATCACCACCAGCATCAGCGCCGTTAGGTCCAGCAACCCGCCCACGATCCCCAGCACCCCGTCCCGATCGTCCGGCGCCTGCCCAAAGAACGCGGTAAGCCGCACCAGCAGCAGGATCGGAATGACCAGCGCCGCCCAGTGCTTCCAGCTATAGCTCGCGGCCGAGTGCCGTCCGCCGTGCGCCGCCACCACCATCGACACCACGAACACCGTGGTCATAATCGCCAGGAACACATAGGCCCGGTCCGCGCCCACCGTGATCGTCTGCATCCACAGCGTCAGTCCCGCGCCGAACAGCCCAAAGCAGACGGTCGCGATCGCGCCCAGGATCGTCCGGCTAAACGGCCGCTCGGTCGTCTCGCCAGACACGCACGTGTTCCTTGTCCGTGATCGCAAACGCCGTCAGGCCGGCGGCCCGGGCGGCCCCGGCGGCCAGCGTTGCCGCTGACCCGTCGGTAAACACAACGATCACTCGATGGCCCAGTTTGCGCTGCGCCGCCAGACTCGCCAACAGCTCATTCGACCGGAGTCCCGTCAGCACAATCAGCGTCGCCCCCCAGGGCAGTGACCGCCCCGCCGTCGTCACCGCCTGCCCCGCATTCTCACCAGCCAAGAGCTCAACTCGAGCCAGCAAGTCCAGGCACGACATCAGGTGCCCCCGTCCCCGCCCGATGGGAA
>DAOUIX010000192.1:0-29018 GCA_034423235.1 Chloroflexota bacterium
CCTCCAGGCCCCCCACGGCGAACGCCTCACCACCGTCGCCTGGGTCTACGCCCCCGACCGCCGCCACCCCGTGGCGCGAGTCGAGGTCGCCCTCGACCTGCTCCTGCGCCGTGGCGTGGACGCCGAGCAAATCGACCAATTGCGCGACGACCTGACCCGCTTCCCAACCCACGTTCCAGGCGACTCCGAATCGCTGGTGGAACTGCCGCTCAGCGTTGAGCTCGGCGGCGCCGACATGGAACGCCTGGCCTCGGCCCTGGTGCAGTTCGGCCTCTCGCTCGCTTGACCGGAACCGACGTCGACGGCAATCCACAGCCCGCGGTGACCACCCGCTGGGCCACCATGGCCGTCGTCGCCAGCGGGGTCTTCATGGCCACGCTGGACGCCAGCATCGTCAACGTCTCGCTCCCCACCCTGGTCCGCGAACTCGACGCCCCCTTCGACCGCGTCCAGTGGGTCACCCTGGCCTACGTCATTGCCATCACCAGCCTGCTCCTGCCCGCCGGCCGTCTGGCCCAGATGCGCGGCGCCAAGCGGCTCTATCTGGCTGGATTCCTGGTCTTTACCATCGGCTCGCTCCTCTGCGGCCTGGCGCCAAATGTCGGGCTGCTCATCGCCTTCCGCGTCGTCCAGGGCATCGGCGGCTCCATCACCCAGGCCCTCGGACCGGCCCTGGTGGTCGACGCCTTCCCGCCCAGCCAGCGCGGCAAAGCCATCGGCTTCATCCTGTCGGCGGTCTCGATCGGCCTCGTCAGCGGCCCGGTGCTCGGCGGCCTGATCCTGGGAACCTTCGGCTGGCCGTTCATCTTCCTGTTGAACGTCCCGGTTGGCCTGGCCGCGGTGGCCCTGGGCGCGCGAATCCTGCCCGAGGGCGCCCGCGGCACCGGCGGCCGCTTCGACCTGCGCGGCGCCACCCTGCTCACCATCGGCCTCACGCTCCTGGTCGTCGGACTGAACCGCATCCAGACCCTGGGCATCACGTCACCCGTCGTCATTACTTTCGTCGCGGCGGGCGGTGCGCTGCTCGTCGCGTTCGGCTGGTGGCAAACCCGCACGCGCTGGCCCACGATCGAGCCAGGCATGTTCCGCGTGCCCGACTTCACCGCCGCCACGCTGGCCGGCTACCTGACCTTCGCGGGCGCCGCCACCCAGATCCTCCTGCTGCCGTTCTACCTCCAGCGCGTGCTGGAGCTCCCGGTCCAGCAGGTCGGCCTCCTCATGGTCACGGTCCCGGCCCTCATGGGACTCCTCGGCACGCCCTCGGGAATGTTGGCTGACCGCACAAGCTCCCGAACCGTGGGCGCGCTCGGCATCGGCATCGTCGCCGTCGGGCTGCTACTGCTCGCCACGCTGGCGGCCGACACCTCGCCCTGGGCCGTCGTGCCCCGCCTTGCCGTCATCGGTGTGGGCATGGCCATGTTCAACAGCGGCAACGCCAGCATGCTGATGGGCTCGGCCGCCGCCGAGCACCGCAACCAGGCCAGCGCCGTGCTGGCCCTGGCCCGCAACATGGCCCAAGCCACCGGCCAGGCCCTCTGGGGCACCATCTGGGCAACGATCGTGGTGCTCCAGCTCGGGGTTCCCGGCCCGGACACCGCAGCCGGTTCCGATACCGTCGGCGCCTTTCAGGTCGTCTTCGGCGCCGCCGGCGCGGTCGTGCTGCTGGGAGTCCTCGTAACCCTGGCCCCCCTGCGCGGCACACGACAAGCGCGCTAGCCAAGTCGCCGGAGATCAACCACCGGAGCACCGGTGGAAGTGACCGGCGTCTCTTCCGGCGCCGCGCCAGGTCGCAGCGGGTCCGGCGACTCATCGGGTCCCACGCCTCGAAGCCGCTGCAGAAGAGCGATCCCCTTGCGCGTGTCACTAGCCATGCGAGCCGGAACCTGGGTCCGCAGTCGCAGCCGAAACCGCCAGTAGGTGAACTCGTTCCAGTCAGCCCACCTCACTCGATCGTCCTCCTTCCCACCACGCGCAACGCGGTAGGCCGCCAGCAGTTCCTGAAGCGTCTGGCCATAGACCAACGGATACACATCCGCGGACGCTCGATCAAGCCGATGGGCCTTCGACGCCTCGAGTTCGACCGCATGAACCACGGCTTCCTCAACGTCGATTCCGTAGAAGTGATTGAGATACGTCTTGTAGCGGGCCTCTCCCAGAGCACTGGCGAACGCGTCGCCGGAAACATAAATCGGCGGGCGCCCATGAAACCGAAGCTCGTCCCGCTCCACTCTCGGCACAGCATCCCGTCGGGTACTGGCAATGCGGTCGATCAGAAGCACCAGGTCCAACGCTTCGCCCGCGACCAAATAGGTCAGACGCCGCCCCTGGTGGGTCTCGCTCGCCAGTCGCCACTCACCACAAGCGCGCAGCGCCGCCGGATACCAGTGGACGCCGGCATCGAGTTCAGCGTCAAAGCGCCTGAGCGGATCTGGTGGCGGTTCGGGCAGATCGCCTGGTGCAGCGACGATTGCTTCCAGCGGTCGGTCCGTCAGACGAATGATCCTTGTGCGCGTGTGCATGCGTACCATGCATTGTGCGCCCACCCAGCGACAGGCTTCGACACACGAATGCGCTATCGGATCCACTGTGACGGCGCCAGTCGCGGCAACCCGGGCGAAGCCGCGGCAGGCGTAGTCATCTATGACGCCTACGGCGCCATCGCCGGACGAATCGCGCTGCGCCTGGGCGTGCTGACCAATAACCAGGCGGAATACCAAGCGGTGCTGGCCGGCATGCGGCTGGTCGAGCAGCTTCGACCCAGTGCCATCGAGTTTCGGCTCGATAGCGAGTTGGCGGCGCGCCAGCTGTCGGGTGCGTGGAAGATCAAGAATGCCGGTTTGCGCAACCTGGCCGCCCGGGTGCACGCGGCCACTCCACAGGGCGTGCCCGTGGAGTACGTGCACGTCGCGCGGTCGCAAAACTCGCTGGCCGACCGACTGGCGAACTGGGCTCTCGACCGCACCTCGCCGGACACCCCGAACGAGTTCTAAGCGCCGCCCGCGCCGGACAATCGAATACCCCGCCGAAGAAATCCCCGTGGGGACCCGTGGTCTGCTGTTGACACGCGGTGGGGAATATGCTTCACTTCTACCGCCAAATAGCCACAGTTGTGGTGATTGGTGGGTAGTTGTGGGGAACAAAGGGGTAGGCTTCGGCCGAAACACAAGGCATGGCCAGCTTCAAGGGGACCTATGTCCACCAGCTGGACGCCAAGGCACGCCTTGCGTTTCCCAGCCGACTCCGCGCGCAGATTCCCGAGGGGGGCACATTGACCGTCAGCGCCGAAAATTGTCTGACGTTCTATCCGGCAACCCTGTGGATCGACGTGGAGCACGAGTTGGGTCGGTTGGATCCGTTGAATCCCGACGCCCGCGACACCAAACGCCAGATATTCGGATCCGCCGAGGACGTGACATTCGACAAACAGGGTCGGATTCCGATTCCCGTCCACCTACGCGACCACGCAGGACTGACCAAGGAAGTGGTCGTCATGGGCGTGGGTGATGTGATTGAACTATGGGACGCAACGGCCTGGCAGAAGCGCCATGTCCGCATCGCCGCCGATGCGTCCGACATCATGCGGCGCGCCCGCGGAGGCGTACCGCACTCTCCTTAGGGTGTTCTGTGTGGGGCGCGGCGCCTCCCCCGCGCCCCACACACACCGAATTCCATGAGCAGAGCGCCCGGCCAGCACGAGCCGGTCCTCGCCGCGGCTGTGATCGAGGCGTTACGGCCATGCCTTGCCGGGCTCGTGGTCGACGGGACCGCCGGACTCGGCGGGCATACGCAGGCGCTGCTGGACGCCGGCGCGACGCGGGTTCTGTCCATCGACCTCGACCCGGACGCCGTCCACTGGCTGTCCACTCGGTTTCAGGGGGATTGTCGCGTACGGCCAGTGCACGCCAGCTATGCCGATCTGCCGAGCCCGCTTGGTTCCCGGCGTGCAGCCGCGGTGCTGCTGGACCTGGGCGTCTCCTCCCGTCAGCTGGGCGCAGCCGAGCGTGGCTTCTCGTTCCGACTCGAAGGGCCGTTGGACATGCGGTTTGACCGCACCCACGGCACACCGGCTGAGCAGTTGGTGAATCGCCTTCCTGAAGTCGAGTTGGCCGCCCTGCTGCGCGAGTTCGGCGAAGAGCGTCGCGCGCGCTCAGTGGCGCGACGGATTGTTTCGAACCGGCCAATACAGTCCACGACCCAGTTGGCGCGAGTGGTCGCATCGGCGTTTCCGGGACGCCGGCGCCTGCACCCCGCTACGCGAACATTCCAGGCCCTGCGAATCGCCACGAATCAGGAACTCGTCACTTTGCGTCAGGGGCTGGATGGAGCGCGCCGTGCGCTAGATGACGATGGCCGGATGGCTGTGATCGCATTTCATAGCCTTGAGGACCGCATCGTCAAGCACATGTTTCGCCACTGGGCGCTTGAGGGTCGTGGCAACGTCCTGACTCGGCGTCCAATCCGTCCCGACCGAGTCGAAGCCCAGCGCAATCCGCGCGCGCGCAGCGCGCGGCTGCGGGTGTTTGCAAGAGCGATAAGCAACTGATGGCCCTACGTCAAGAACCATTGGCGCGGAACCAGGCCTGGGCGACCAGGGCTGCGCGATGGCTGCCCACCACCGTGCCTCTGTCACGGCTTGTCCTGGTTGTCATTATCGCCGCGTTCGTGCTTGCCATGGTGTGGGTTCAGCAGACCCAGACCCTGGTGCGGCTTGGCGGCGAAATCCAGCGGCTTGAACTGCGGCTAGAGACGGTGGAACTGGAGCGGCAACGGATGCTTGCCGAGCTGGCCATCCGCAACGACCTTTCACGGGTGCAACGCGTCGCGTTCACTGAACTTGACATGCGTGAGACGCGAAAGCCGGTATTTGCACGGGCGCGGCCGCTGCCGCCCGGTGTTTCCTTTGACCAGCCACTGTGGGCTGCGCCAACGCAGCCGCTCGTCGAGCCTCCATGGTGGGAGGACGTGATCCGAGAGATCGGTGCGCGAATCACCCGGCTTGCCGAATAGGCGCCAGCCCCCCGAGAACCGGGGCGAGCCGCCGGATCCGTCACGACGCCTGGTCGTAATGCTGGGCGGCGCCGTTGCGGCGGCCGGCGTTCTGGGCTGGCGCCTCTTCGATTGGCACGTGCAGCAGTCGGCTGAACTTTCGGCCCGCGGCGCCAGTTCCCTGCTCACGCGCAGTGAAATCAACCCGCGACGCGGCAGCATTTTCGATCGCGATGACGACGTCCTGGCGGTTAGCCGCGGAGCTGTCCGGGTTGTGGCTGATCCCTATGCCATACACGAAGCCTCCGACCCATTTGAAGTTGCCAATCGACTGAGCGGTCTCCTTGAACTCGACACCGCTAGCGTCGCCGAACGCCTGGGGAATCCGAAGCTGCGGTACTCCGAAATCGCGCGCGGCCTGACAGGCGCGTCAGCGAGGGCGGTGGAGACGGCTATCGAGCAAGACGAATTGCCGGGTGTGCGTCTGGACCCAGACCGCGTTCGTGTGTACCCGAACCAAATGCTGGCGGCGCACGTGCTGGGATTTGTGGGCGAGGGCACCGCACGCCCAGGAGACATCGTGGGTCAAGCCGGGGTGGAAGCCTGGTACAACGATGTACTGGGTGGGCAGTCCGGGCTCGTCAGTTCTGATATCGACCGGCTGGGACGCCGTATTCCGATTGGGCGGTACGCCCTTCAACCCCCGCGCCACGGGGCGCACGTATCGCTCTCAATTGACCGAACGATCCAGCACATCGCCGAGCAAGAGTTGGAAGCTGCGATCGAGCAGTTCGGCGCCAGTGCCGGGACCATTCTCATCACCAATCCGCGTACGGGAGAGGTGCTGGGACTGGCGAACCGTCCGGCCTACGACCCGGGGCGGGTTCACACCTACCGAGAGTTTGGACCCGAGTTCGCAAATCGCGCGTCCAGCCTCATCTATGAACCCGGCAGCACATTCAAGCTGGTGACGATGGCGGCTGGACTTGACTCCGGCGCCGTGCAGCCCGAGACGACCCACAGTTTGCCAGGAACCGTCGACTACTACGGGCAAGAGTTCAAGAACTGGAATGAGCGCACCTATCCAGACCAGTCGATGGTCAGCGTGCTCCAGCACTCCAGTAACACGGGGACCATCTTTGTGGCCGACACCATCGGCGCCGATACGTTTTACGACTACATCAGTCGCTTTGGCTTCGGCTCAAGAACAGGGGTCGATCTCGCGGGAGAAGTGGCAGGGATCGTGCGGCGGCGTGGTGACCAGGGCTGGTTTCTGCCCGATCTGGCCTCCAATTCGTTCGGCCAGGGTATTTCCGTGACGCCTATCCAGCTCGCGACCGCTATAGGAGCGATTGCAAATGACGGGGTGATGATGCGACCCCACGTGGCCCGAGCCGTCATCCACACGGACGGGCGCCGGGAGTACATCGAGTCGCAACCGATACGTCGAGTCATTTCGAGAACCACCGCACAGACGCTGATCAAGATGATGGAGGCCGCTGAGTCGGGGGTCTTGAACAACCTCGCGCGCGTGCCCGGATACCGAACAGCGGGTAAGACGGGCACGTCCGAGATCGCATCGAGCGGGCGCTTTCTCGATGACACGTCGATCGCGTCGTATATCGGCTTTGGCCCCCTCGAACTCCCTCGGGTACTGGCGCTAGTCATTATTGAACGGCCGCAATCCGCATTCTTTGGCGCCCATGTGGCGTCGCCGACGTTCGCCCGAGTTATTAGCAGGGTCTTTGCCCACCTCAGGGTGCCTCCGCGCGAGCGTGGCGAATGACCGCACGAACGGGTCAGTGGTTCACCGGACGGCTTCCGAGTTGGCCGGCACGGGATCCCTACCTGCTCCTACTGACGTTCATCCTGCCCCTTGGCGGCGTGGTGCTGGTGGCAAGCGCTCGGGTACCCGTGGTGCTCGGGGGAGACTCCGTCTTCGAGCGAGTCTCAGTTCAACAGATGATACTCGCGGGCGTGGGCGTGGTGCTGGCCCTGGGCCTCAGCGCGGTCAACTACCGCCGGTACGCACGAATTGCGCCGTTGGGTCTGCTGGCCGTTTTGATTGCTCTGGTCGGCGTGCTGTTCGTTGAAGACGCGACGAGCCTCTTTGCCGCGCGACGCTGGTTTCGGATTGGCAGCCTCACGTTGCAGCCCAGTGAATTCGCGAAGGTCGCCATGGTGGTCATGCTGGCCGCAGTGGCGCAGCACTACGGTGGACGCATCCGCGAGATGCGGATTTCCATCTTCTACATGGGTGGAATCGTTGCCTTGGTAGTGATCCCAATTGTGCTCGAACCAGACTTGGGCGCGGCCATAACCATCGCGTTCGTCGGCTTGGTGATGATCTTTGCCGCCGGCGCTCGTATCTGGCACTTGCTGCTTGGCTTCGCCACGCTGGTGCCTGTGGCCGTGGCATCGGTCGCCCAAAACGCCTATCAGCGGGAGCGCCTGTTGACGTTTCTCAGCGGCGACCCAGATGTCACCCGAACGGGCTATCAGGCTGCCCAGGCCCAAATTGCGATGGGTTCGGGTGGGCTCACCGGTCGGGGGCTTGGCTTGGGCACGCAGAAGTTTCGGCTGCCGATTCCCGACTCGGACGCTGTCTTCGCAGTTCTCGGCGAGGAGTTCGGGCTGGTTGGCACCGGGTTGGTATTGGTGCTGTTCCTGGCCCTATTCGTGCGCGGAATCCAGATCGCGGTCGCCACAGACGACGTATTCGGCCGACTTCTGGCAATTGGCATCGTGACGCAGCTCTGTTTTCAGGCGTTCGTGAATATGGCCGTCGTGACAGGACTCACACCCGTGACGGGAATCACTCTCCCCTTCATCAGTCGGGGCGGCTCATCACTGTTGGCATCAATGATCATGATGGGCGTTTTGATGAATGTTGCCCGCCAGTCCGACCTGGGTCGCAACTCGTGAGGCTGGTGCTTGTGGGCGGCGGCACGGCCGGTCACATCTTTCCCACGATCGCCGTCGCGCAACAGCTCGCCAAGCTGACAGGATCAAGGGCGAGTCTCACCGCCGTATGCGGTTCGCGGGAGTTGGACCGACTCCTCTATCGCAACGTTGAGCTTGAGGTTCTGCCGTTGCCCGCGCGGGGCGTGGTTGGCGTGGCCTGGTGGCGGCTTCCCTGGCGCGCCTGGCTGCTGGCTCAGTCGCTGTTTGCTATCTGGCGCGACTTCGGTCAGCGGCGACCAGACGCAGTCATAGCTAGCGGAGGCTACGTCAGCGCGCCCGTGCTGCTGGTGAGCTGGCTGCGGCGCGTGCCGTCGGTGATCTTCTCGGGCGACGCAGCGCTCGGGTGGGCGACTCGGGTCCTGGCCCCTCTGACAACGGTTGCCACTATTGCCTTTGAGGAAGCGCGCCGCCAGATTTGGCGTACACCTGTGACCCTGGCAGGGTATCCGGTTCGCGACTCCTTTGCCTCGCCAGATGCGGTGGCTGCGCGCGCGGCGCTCGGCGTGCCAGACCATGAATCGCTGATCGTTGTTATGGGCGGCAGCCAGGGCGCCCATGTCATTAATGAGGCGCTGCGCGCGGACCTGGAACGGCTTTTGGCCAAGGCCCATGTGGTGCACGTAAGCGGGCAGCTTGACTTTCGGTCGCTCACGGCTGAAAGAGATCGCCTGCCCGTGCCGGTGCGCCAGCGATATCATCTGCACGACTTTATCGATCACGGCTTCGCGGACCTGCTGGCCGCAGCGGATATCGTGGTCAGCCGGGCCGGCGCTACGTCCGTTGCCGAGTTGAGCGCGGTGGGAACCGCAGCCGTCTTGATTCCTGGGACATTTGGTGCCGGACACCAGATCGCAACCGCCCAAGCCATGGCCGCGGCCGGCGCGGCGTTGATGCTGCCCGAGACAGCCCTGGTGTCCGGCCGTCTGGGCGACGCCTTGCTGAACTTGTTGGACAATCCGGAACACGTGCAGTCGATCGCCGAAGCATCGCGATCGCGAGGGCAACCGCAGGCCGCAGCCCGGATTGCGGAGATCGGCTTGCGGCTCGCCGGCCAGCCTGCTGCACCCGTCGCATGACTTCGCCTCAGGTCACCGATTCCTCAGTGCGACATGTCCACATCGTGGGCGTTGGCGGCAAAGGGATGAGTGCCATAGGCGCAGCCCTGCTGGACATGGGAAAGACGGTGAGCGGCAGCGATCTCGAACGGTCGCCGCAGGCTGAACGGCTGGTTCGCCGCGGCGCCCGCATCAACCTAGGACACAGCGCGGGCCAGATTGCCGGCGCCGACATGGTCATTCACTCATCGGCCATTCCGTCAGACAACGCGGAACTGGTTGCCGCGCGCCTGGCCGGCGCACCGGTAGGAACCCGCGCAGACGCCGTGGCAGCGCTCTTTAACAATCGACGCGGGATCGCGATTGCCGGCACGCATGGCAAGACCACGACGTCCGCATTGACAGCGACCATTCTGCACGGTGCAGGCCTAGCTCCGTCGTTCCTCATCGGTGCGGACATCCCGTCGCTGGGGGGTGTGAATGGGCGAATTGGGGCTGGGGCGTGGATGGTTTTGGAGGCCGACGAGTTCGACGACGCCTTTCTCTCGTATCGGCCTCGCGTAGCGGTTCTGACCCACCTGGAAGCGGACCATCTGGATCATTTCGGCAGCGTTGATCGCATGGTTGCGGCGTTTGAGCAGTTCGTCGACCAACTGCCACCCGACGCCAGGCTCGTCGCCCGACGCGACATTCCGGTGCTTCGGCGCGTGGCGGCGCGGCATCGGGGGACCGTGACCTGGTTTGGCCCGGACGGCGACTGGCGAATTGAGATCTACCGGCCAGGAAATCCCGGCCCGACGCTGGACATTTCCAGTCCTCGCGGGCAGCTGGTGGTCACGCTGCCCATGCCTGGCCAACACAACGCTCTAAATGCGCTGGCAGCCCTCGCGGCCTCAACGCATGTGGGCGTAAGCCCCACGGAGGCGGCCAGGTCGTTGGAGGATTACAAGGGCGCCGAACGCCGCTTGCAATGGCGCGCGCAAGCCGGAGGAGTGACGCTCTTTGAAGACTACGCGCACCATCCAACGGCAGTCCGCGTGAGCCTGCAAGCCGTGCGCGAACTGAAACCGCGTCGGGTGATTGCGATCTACCAGCCGTTGCTGCAGTCCCGGACGCGCGATCTATTTGACGACTTCCTGGACGCGTTCAGCGATGCTGACGCGGTTTTATTCGCCGAGATCTATTCGCCGCCGGGCCGTGAGGCACCGATCGGGATCCGTTCGAGTGACTTGGCTGCGGCCCTGCGGCACCCGAACGCGCTGGCGCCGGAGAGCTTTGGTGCGATTGCCGACCACGTCCTGGCCGATACCAGGGACGGCGACCTTGTTCTGGTTATGGGGCCAGAGTCCGTCACGCCGCTGGCTGACAACCTGGCCGCGAGCATTTCGCGGCGATCGGTCATATGAGCGCCAAGCCGCCTTTTCCCGCCAGGCTCCGGGTTCGCACGCAGGAGCCTATGGCCCGACATACGTCGTTCGGCGTTGGCGGACCTGCTGACTTCTGGGTCGAAGTTCGAAGCCTGAATGCGCTCCGACTCGCCCTGGAGTCCGCGGACCGCCAAGGCATTCCGCGAACAATCATGGGGCATGGAACCAACACCCTGGTAGCGGATGCGGGGATCGAGGGTCTGGTGATCTACAACCGGTGCATGGACTTTAGACCGCGCAGCGACTTGGGACGCATCAGGGTTGCCTCGGGCCACAGCATGGCGCGGCTGGCCGGGCGATGTGCGCGGCTGGGGCTTGGCGGGCTGTCGTTTGCGATCGGCGTTCCCGGAACGGTAGGCGGCGCGGTCTACGGCAATGCCGGCGCCTTCGGCTCAGACGTTGCCACCGTCTTGCAATCAGCCCTCGTCTGGCGCCACGCGGAAGAGACCGAGACGGCAGCAACGGATTTCGAGTTCGGCTATCGCCGGAGCAGTCTCCACCGCGATGATGCTCAGCCAGTCGTGCTCGCCGCCACGTTTCGAGTTGAAGCCGACGACCCGGCCGCCTTGCGAGACGAATTGCTGACGCTCGCCCGGCGACGACGCACAACGCAACCGCAAGGACAGAACGCCGGGTCGTTTTTTATGAATCCCGATGATGACTATGCCGGACGACTGATTGAGGCCGTCGGGCTGAAGGGCGAGGTGCTTGGCGGCGCCTTCGTTTCCCCGGTCCACGCAAACTTTCTCTCCGCTGATCGCGGAGGCACGGCTGGCGACGTGTTGAATCTGGCGATTGCCGTTCGGAATCGTGTGGCGGAAGCCACTGGTATTCGGCTGACGCCGGAAGTTCGACTCGTGGGCCGCTGGAACTGCCAGGCGCGAGCGCTGTTTACATGACCGACGTACGCGCGAGCCTGTTCAGCAAGGTCGTGTCGCTCATCATCGCGGCGTTCTCGGCAGGGGTACTGATCTGGCTACTCAATTCGCCGGTGTTCGACGTGCGGGACGTGGTCGTCCATCGAGCCGACTCGTCGCCACCACCGGCCGTGGACCCGACATCCATTGAGACTGCTGCGATTCCGCTGATCGGACACAACGTGTTTCGAATTGACAAGTCAGCGTTGCAGCGGGAAATCCGGGAACTCCCGGGCGTCGCGGATGCCATGGTTCAAGTCAGAATCGACGGACGGGCCACCGTAACCGTCGCGTACGAGGCGCCAGTCGCAAACTGGATTGTGGAGGGACAGAGCTTTCTCGTTAACGCGTCGGGCGAGGTTCTCGCCGAGCAGTTTGAGCCTGACGTCCCGCTGACGATTGAGGACGAGTCGCCAGTGAGTCTGGAGCCGGGCGATCTGGTGAACGTCGGAGCGTTGTATGCCGCTCATCAACTGCAGAGCAATCTTCCGCTGATTCGAGTCATTCCCAGTCGAATCCGCTATTCGGTCGGTCGGTTGACCGTGGTTGACCACGCGGGACGCGAGTTGGACTTTGGCGACACTACGCGCCTGGACGCCAAACTCGTGGCCTTGCACGCGGTGCTGGAGCAGGCGAATCGCTTGGGCGAGCGCATAGCGAGCGTGGACCTCCGCCCGATCGAACGCCCGACCTACCGCACGGTTGACGCCCCGCCACTCGGGTCGCCTCAGAGATCTGAATCGCCTTGACCGCGTTATGTAAACTGTCGCTTCTGGCGCATCCAGCACGGCGGAAAGCAGGGGCATGAGCCGAAACCGGACCTTCGTGGGGCTTGACGTGGGGACTACCAAGACCTGTGCGGTGATCGGGCAGGACTACCGGGGCGCTCAACTGCACGTTCTGGGCGTTGGCACCGCGCCGTCGTATGGCCTGAAAGGCGGGCAGGTCGTTGACGTCGTGCTGACCGTAAAGGCCATCGACGAGGCGATTCACCGAGCGGAAAAGGCAGCCAAGGTTCGGGTCTCACACGTGGTAGCCGGAATCGCGGGCGGCCATCTCCAGTCGCATAGTCAGCGGGGCGAAGTGCAGCTGCCGCCAAACGAGCGGGAGGTGCGGGAAGGTCACGTGGGCGCCGTGGTGCGCGGAGCGACGCTCTTGAGTCTCTCTGGCGACCGTGAAGTTGTGGCGGTAATTCCTAAGACCTTTGCCACCGATCATCTGACCGATGTGTTGGATCCGCGGGGCCTGACCGCGCGTCGGCTCTCGGTTGATGCACACGTGATTACCGGAGCCACGAATGCCCTGGCAAACCTGGAGCACTGCGTCGATCAAGCCGGGCTAGCGATCCAGGGCCGCGTGTTGCAGCCGCTGGCGTCGGCGCGCGCCTGTCTGACGCCGGAGCAGCGCCGCGAGGGCGTGGTTCTGATCGATATTGGCGGCGGGACCACCGACGTCGCCCTCTATGTGGACGACGCCTGCTGGCACATCGCCGTGATCCCTGTGGGAGGCGCGCTGGTTACGGCTGACATTGCACGCGGCTTGCGTCTGCCGACCAAAGTGGCCGAGGCCTTGAAGGTCGAGCATGGCAACGTCAAGCCGCCGACTGCCGACCACGAGGCAACTGTCGCCGTTCCCGGATTCGACCACGGCGCACCTGTGGCTGTGCGCCGGAGCGACTTGACGGAGGTCGTGACAGCCAGGGTATCGGAACTGTTGCGGCTGGTGCTTAATGAAATCACCCGCAGTGGTTATTACGACATGCTTCCGGCCGGCGCTGTGCTCACCGGCGGCGGTTCGCGCATGGCTGGCATTCAGGACTTCGCCAGCGAGCTGTTGGACATGCCGGTGGCGATGGGACATCCACGCGCACTCTGGGGCCTCGGGGAAAACCTCCGCGCGCCGGAGTTCAGCACCGGCATCGGCCTTCTCCTGACGGCTGCGGCGGCCGAAGAAGCGGATGGGTGGGTTAGTACCGCAGGCCGGCGTCGCCAGGGTGTCATTGATCGGCTCGGTGGATGGATGCGATCGGTGGTTTCGCCGACGGCCCGTTGAAAGGCGCTCCGCGATGATTCAGTTTCGGCATAATGGCTTTACTGTTGTGGCGCTGCATCGTAAGCGGTCTGGCCGTCCAGTTTTGGCGCGCCTGGGAAGGGTGAGTGGACATGGCCGAAAGTGATGGCCGCGGTGGAAGCCGAATCACGCGGCTGACGGGCACGGCTGGCGAGCCGCACTCGGGCGCAGCCGGCCGCGAATCTCGGGTCGCGATCGGCGGCGACTCCTTGGCCGAACTCAAGGTTGTCGGGATCGGCGGCGGCGGCAGTAACGCCGTCGACCGAATGATTGAAGAGCAGGTGCAGGGCGTTGAGTTCATCGCGATCAACACCGACGCCCAGGCGCTGGTGCGCTCCAGTGCGCCCACGCGCATCCGCGTGGGCGATAAGGCCACCCGCGGCCTCGGCTCCGGCGGCCAGCCTTCACTGGGACAGAAGGCCGCCGAAGAGTCCCTTGACGAAATCCGCGAAGCCGTAGACGGCGCGGACATGGTGTTTATCGCCGCCGGCATGGGCGGCGGCACCGGCACCGGCGGCGCGCCCGTGGTGGCCGACGTCGCGCGCGACGCGGGCGCGCTGACGGTAGGCGTCGTGACTCGACCGTTCGATTTCGAGGGCAGTACGCGCGCCCGTTACGCCGAGGAAGGTGTCCGAAACCTGCAAGAGCGCGTGGACACCCTTGTCATGATTCCCAACCAACAACTGCTGGCGGTCGCCGACCCCAAGATGTCCGTGACCGAGGCCTTTGCTCTGGCCGATGACGTGCTGCGCCAGGGTATCCAGGGCGTGTCCGACCTGATTACCCGGCCCGGCTTGATCAACCTCGACTTCAATGATGTGCGGGCGGTGATGACCGAGTCCGGCACTGCGCTCATGGCCATCGGTGAGGCCCAGGGCGAAGACCGGGCCTCCGACGCCATCCACCAAGCGCTCAACAGCCCCCTGCTCAACGTGTCGGTGGACGGCGCGCGCGGTGTGTTGCTGAACTTCACCGGCGGCCCCGACATGACGCTGCACGAAGTGAACGAGGCAGCCGACATCGTGGCCAAAGCCGCGGAACCCAATGCGAACATCATCTTCGGCACGGTGATCGACGAGGGTATGGAAGGACGCCTGCAGGTGACCGTGATCGCCACTGGTTTTCAGACGGGCACCGCCGAAGCTCGCCCCGCACGGCGACGCAGTTCTCGAGCCGCCAGCGGCCCGGTCGTCCGCGAGCTTGACTTCTCAAGCCGACCGCGCGAGTCCAGCGAGATCGAGATTCCGGCGTTCCTGCGTCGACGCTCGGAAGGCCGCTGACCCACTCGCAGGCTGACGCATGATGCCGGCCGACGAGGCCCTTGGGATCGCCTCCCGAGCCAGGGCCGTTCAGGCGCGTATCGCGACAGTCTGCCAGGAAGCCGGTCGGTCATCGGAATCGGTAACGCTGGTGGCCGTGTGCAAGACTATTGACGCCGCTACGGTGCGCCACGGCCTCGCCGCGGGGCTTACGGATCTTGGCGAGAACCGGGTGCAGGAAGCACAGGCCAAAATCCCGCAGGTGGGCGGTGGGCGGTGGCATCTCGTCGGTCACCTGCAACGAAACAAGGCGCGTGCAGCCGCGCAGTTGTTTTCCCTGATTCACTCGGTCGACTCAGAACGCCTGGCTCACCGCCTTGAGGCGGTGCGTGAGGACCGATCGTGTGACGTGCTGCTTCAGGTCAACTTGACCGGTGCGGAAACCCAGGGCGGCATCGAGCCTGCAGGGCTGACGCGGCTGGCAAGCGTACTCGACCGCGAAACCGGTCTGACGCTGCGCGGCCTGATGACCATTGGGCCACACGGTACCGGCGCGACCGCCAGCCGAGCCTGCTTCCGCCGGCTAGGAGAGCTACGCAACGCCCTGCGGGTTAGCCTGCCCAATCAGCCGATCGCCGACCTTTCGATGGGGATGACCGACGACCTGGATGCTGCGGTGGCGGAGGGCGCCACAATCGTCCGCGTCGGACGCGCTATCTTTGGGGCGCGTTCCCCGGCTCAAGGTTCCTGACTCAGCTTGCTCACCGCACTTGTCCAACTGCTTGACTGGCTGGTGACGATCATCGTCTTCGCCATCATTGGTCGCGCAATCCTTTCCTGGTTCGTTCGCGACCCGTCCCACCCGTTTATGCGACTGCTGATCGACGTTACGGAGCCAATTCTGGGTCCGATCCGCCGGGCGTTACCGCAGTCCTGGATGATTGATCTTTCACCGCTCATCGCCATCCTGGTCCTTCAGGTGCTCTGGAACCTTGTGCGGTCGCTCGCACTCGGGTGATTGCACGATGACGGAACCGCCACATGCCCACGACAAGTCGACTCCGCGTTCGAGCCACGCCACGGGCGCGATCCGCCACGCTGCAGCGCAGAGCTGACGGATCGCTGGCCGCTCGGATCACCGCGCCGCCGACCGACGGCCGCGCCAACCGTGCGCCGATCGATCTCTTGGCTGACACCCTGGACTCACCTCGTCGCCATATCAGCATCGAACGCGGCAAGCGAGGTCGCGACAAGCTAGTCGCCGTGGTGACTGACAATCCACTCGCGGTTCAAGCAACTGTCAATCGCCTGGAGGCCGCCGAATGATTCAGCGTCCCAGGGGAACGGCTGACCGTTTACCGGACGTGGCGCCCGCCTGGCGTTTGGTGACGGAGACGTTTCAGCGCGAGTGCGAATTGCGCGGCTTTGCGCCGATAAGTACGCCGACCATTGAGCGAACCGAGTTGTTCGCGCGCACGACCGGCGATGCAACGGACCTTGCGCAGAAGGAGATGTATAGCTTTGAGGACCGGGGCGGCGACTCGTTGACGCTGCGGTCGGAAGGCACGGCGCCCGTCGTCCGTGCGTACGTGCAAAACGGCCTCCACAACCTGCCGCAGCCCGTGAAGCTCTACTACGTCACCCCGATCTTTCGTTACGACCGCCCGCAAGCCGGCCGGTATCGGGAACACCACCAGATTGGCGCCGAGGCGTTGGGGGACCCAAGTCCAGCCGTTGACGCCGAGATTATTGATCTGCTCAGGTCTACGTACGAGGCACTCGGCATTGATGACCTGAGGCTGGAACTGAATTCACTCGGAGATCCCGGTACCCGAGGAACGTATCGCCAGGCGCTGGTGGACTACTTCACGCCACTTTCGGACCGCCTGGACCACGAAAGCCGCGAACGATTGGCCACCAACCCATTGCGCATTTTGGATTCCAAGCACTCGGCGATTGCCGAGTTGTGCGAAGGCGCGCCGCGGTCGTTGGACTTTCTAGGCGAGGCTGCGCGCGAACACCTTGCGGACCTTCTGGACCTGCTCGATGCCCTCGAAATCCCATACACGATCAACCACCGCCTGGTTCGTGGGTTGGACTACTACAACCGCACCGTGTTTGAGTTCATTCCGCCCGACGCTGGATCGCAAAGCACGGTGGGCGGCGGCGGACGCTATGACTACCTGGCCGAACTCATCGGCGCCGACCACGTGCCCGGTGTGGGGTTTGGAAGCGGTATTGAGCGCGTGCTCCTCAACATGGAACGCCGAGGCACAACCAGCGTCAGCCCTCCCGTAACGCACGTGTACGTTGCGCCGCTGGCTGAGGGCGCGGTGGCCGAGGCCATGCGACTGGCCCGCCAGCTACGTCGGGCCGGCATTTCGGTCGAATCGGGATTCCGCGCCGCAAGCCCGCGGTCTCAGCTGCGGCGAGCAAGCCGAGCCAGCGTGCAGGCGGCGGTACTGATCGGCGCTCGGGAGTTGGAGCGCGGCATCGTGACACTCAAGCCGCTGAATGGGGACGCCCAAATTGAAGTTCCGCAGGCTGAGGCCGTGAGTCGCATCCGAGACGCATTGGTGGACGGCAGATGATTGCCGTGGTGGACTACGGGGCCGGCAATCTCCACAGCGTGTCGCGCGCGCTCAAGCGCGTTGGCGCAAGCTTCGTCGTTACGGATGATCCGTCGACGGTGGCGGCGGCGAGTGCCGTCATTCTGCCCGGCGTGGGCGCCGCCGCGGACACGATGCGGGGTTTGCGCAACGTACGCGTAGACGATCCAGTTGTTGCCGCCATCGCGCGTGGCGTCCCATACCTGGGAATCTGCATGGGACTCCAAGTCCTGTTTGACCGCAGCGAAGAGGACGACGACACGCCTTGCCTCGGCGTGATTCCGGGTGACGTCGTTCGCTTTCCTGTAGGCCTGGAAATCCCGCACATGGGTTGGAATCAGGTGAGACAGGTCGAAGACTCGCCCCTTTTCGCGGATGTTCCGCAGGATTCCAATTTCTACTTCGTGCACTCCTACTACGCCCGGCCTGCGAATGCCGCGCGCACATCCGGAACCACCGACTATGGTCTGGAGTTCACGAGCGTGGTGCGTAGCGACCACCTCTACGCAACTCAGTTTCATCCCGAAAAGAGCGGACTCGTGGGACTACGGATCTACGCCAACTTCATTCGTCTGGCCGGCCAGACCCCTGCGCCGGAGTTCAGATAACCCATGGAAATCCTCGCGGCCATCGACGTCCGAGGCGGGAAGTGCGTAAACCTGATTCAGGGAGATTTCGAACGCGAAACCGTGTTCTATGAAGATCCGCGGGAAGCGGCGCGTTACTTCCTGGACTGCGGGACCGACTGGATCCACCTCGTGGACTTGGATGCCGCCCGAAGCGTCGCTCCCACTGATACCTCCGTTGTCAGCGACATCGTCGAGTTGGCCGGCTCCGTGCCCGTGCAAGTTGGCGGCGGCGTTCGCACGCTGGAGACGGTCCGTGAGGTGCTTGACGCCGGCGCCGCGCGCGTGGTGATCGGTACGGCCGCAGTGCGCGACCCCGACCTAGTTCCGGTAGCCGCGAAGGCGCACCCCGGACAGATCGCAGTTGGAGTGGACGCCCGCAATGGACGAGTCGCGATTGAAGCCTGGGCCGAAGACAGCGAGATCGCGGTGGCCGACCTGGCCGCGGCGGCGGCGGACGCCGGCGTCGCGGCGCTCGTGTACACGGACGTGAACCGCGACGGCATGCTGGCCCAGCCGAACTTTGACGGGACGGCGGATCTGGTTCGCCGCCACGGCCAAAAGCTGGACGTCATTGCTTCCGGCGGCGTGCACAGCCGCGACGACGTGGCGCAGCTTGCGGAACTTGGAGCCGACGGAGTGATCATTGGCCGTGCGCTGTACACGGGCGCCGTGACCCTGGCCGCCGCCCGTCGGGCGGCCCGAGGCTAGCGGATGCTCACGCGACGCGTGATTCCGTGTCTGGACGTCAAAAACGGCCGCAACGTACGTGGCGTCCGTTTTTCGGCGGACATCGACGCCGGAGACCCCGTCGAACTGGCGGCTCGCTACGACCGGGAAGGCGCCGACGAGCTTGTGTTTTACGACATCACGGCTTCAGCCGAGGGTCGCAACATCATGGTGGATCTCGTCGAGCGCGTGGCCTCGCAGGTCTTCATCCCGCTGTCAGTCGGCGGCGGGGTTCGAACGATCGACGACATGCACCTGATGTTGCGCAGCGGTGCCGAAAAGGTCTCCATCAACAGCGCGGCGCATCGCGATCCCGACTTGATTCGCGCCTGCGCCGACCGCTTTGGATCGCAATGCGTGGTGTTGTCAATCGACGCGCTCCGCGATCCTGCCAGCGACCCGCCGCGTTGGACGATTTACCTCAACGGCGGTCGTGTGCGCACAAGTCTTGACGCCGTGGAGATTGCCCAGCGCGGACAGGACCTGGGCGCTGGCGAGATTGTGCTCAACAGCATCGACGCCGACGGAACGCGCGAGGGTTACGACGTGGAGTTTCTTCGCGCCGTGACCGACGTCGTCTCAATCCCAGTCGTCGCCTCAGGTGGGGCGGGTTCTCTGGAACATCTGCGGGACGCAATTGCCCTGGGCAACGCGCACGCCGTGCTGGCGGCATCGATCTTTCATTTCAGCGTGTACAGCGTGCGCGAAGCCAAGGAGTTCATGGCGTCCGCCGGCATCCCAATGCGGCTTGACCCATATGACTGAACTCGCAGCTACGGCCAGAGCCCGGTTAACGGCAAGTGCCGATCCGCGCCGTGCTTCACCGGCGTTAGTAGCGGCCTGATGATCGGGGAGTTTCGGCCGTGCCGGCCTTCCAACCGGAGAGCGCTGCACGCCTCCGCTCGCTAGCTATTCCTCAGACGAGCCCCGGATCAGGGAATAAATCCAGTAGAGGAGTCCGATGATCAGGCCTCCGAATGAGACCCCGATCACGAGGTAAAAAACAACTGTCTGCATTCCGGACTGCCTCCAGTTGGGCCCGTAGGCGATTGGGCGGTGCTGGCTCGGACGAATTGGCCCTGCCCAGACGCCAGACGGGGCCGCACCCGAGATTATGCCTAACATCCCACATTCGCGCATACCGGCAAACGCCATCACCGGCAGGTGGTGCCCGAGATGCCATCGCCAACGGTGCTAGCGGGCGGCGGGAGCGGACGTCGGCGGCTCGTCCGCGTCGTTCGATTCAGGCGCGAGCACCCGCGAGTCCGGCCCCGCATGCACATGCGCGCGCACCTTGGCCAGCACGACCACGCTCAGGAGAAAGTAGATCCCCATAAGGGCAAACACCGCGCGGAACCCGTAGCCCGGTGCGATCTGGTTCACGACGTCAAGGGCCACGCCCGCGGAGAGTGTTGCCAGCGCATCCCCGCCCGCGGTTGCCACGTTCGTCAACCCCATGTAGAGCCCCGCCGCGCGCGCATCGGGAACCAGATCGATCGCCGCAGCCCAATCCGCGGCGGTAAACAGGCCCAGCCCCACGCCCAGGAGGGTGGCGAACGCGACGACTTGCGTGAAGTCCTGCGCAAAAACCAGTAGGACAGCAGATCCCAACCCAAGGCATGACCCCGCCGCCACGAGCCGCAGCCGACCAAATCGGTCCGAAGCCCAACCCGCTGGAACACTTGTGAGCACGGCAAGAATCAGCACGGTGCCCAGCACGATTGTGGTCTTGCCCTCGGGACTATCGTCGCCGAGGCCCTGACGGAAGAAGAGTTGAAGGAAATTGTCCATCGACTGCAATCCCATAAAGAAGAGAAGCCGCGAACCCATCAGCCACACAAACGCCTGCTTGCCCCGCAATTCGCGAACGCGGCGGCGCACCTCGTCCCATACGGGTTCCTGCGTCTCGGGTGGCGGCGGTGGCGACTCCCGCACAAAGAACCACGTCATCAACGACATGGCAACCAGCACGATGGCGATCGTCAACAGGGCCAGGAACACCTGGCCCTCGGCCAGGAACTGTCCGGCGATCGCGGCGCCGAGGATCGTTCCGATGAGATTGGCAACGCCAAAGAACCCCGAGGCTCGACCGCGGGCGGTCGGCGGTACCTGGTCCGGAATCACGCCCTGGTACGGACCATGAGCAATGTTCCCGCCGACCTGCACGCCGACCACCGCGAGGAAGAGCAGCCAGTAATAGGGCGTGAGTCCAATGATCACCAGGAACGGAAGGACGAGGAGCACGCCCGCGAGCATGAAGGGGCGGCGACGTCCTATTGGAAACTGGGCGCGATCACTGACTGCGCCGGCAAGCGGCTGCACCACGATTGCGATGGCGAGGCCGACGAAGACAATCGCGCCAATGGCCGTGCCCTGGAGACGCGTTCCCACCATGTCCGGCACAACCGATGGAAGGACCTGGATATTCACGGCCCCCCACATGAATGAAAGGCCGACCCAGAAAAGGCTGATGCGCGTAAAGAACCAACCTGAGGGGTGCGACTGGGTGCGTCCGGTCGCTGCGCTCATAGCACGTGGACCGGTCGCGCGCCTCGAGAAATCGTCAGGCTGCGGCTGCCGTCAGTCGAGAACAATAGGCGTCCCCGCTCGCACCTGATGGGAAAGGCTAGCCGAGCGTTTTCCTGGAGACCAGCCCACCAGTGCCCCCAAGTGTCGATGTGCCACCAATCTGCGGCTGACGATTACACCACCCGGGTCCAGAGATCACCGCCGATGCTCGTATAGACTTCGCCCACCGTCGCTTGCGAGATCGCCCGTGCCCGCCAATCCAATCACGTTTCTCGTTCTTGGAACCGGACGAATGGCTCACCGACATGCGGCCGCCCTGGCAAAGATCCGCGCCCAGCCTGAAGTCGTCGACGGCGACGAAGTCCCGGTGATTCTGGGCGTCTACGGCCGCACGCCCGAGCGCCTGCGCGAAATCTTCCACGCCTACAACGCCGACTTCTCCAGCGACCATCTGGAAGGCTCCGTGGGGCGCTACGACGTGGATGTCGTCGACAACTGCCTGGTGAACCGGTGGCACTTCGACCCATTGATGCAGGCGATTGGCGATGGCAAGCACGTATTCACGGACAAGCCCCTTGGCGCCACGCTGGAGGAGTCCGAGGAGCTGCTTGAGGCCGCTACGGCTGCCGGCGTGCGGCACGGGATCATCCAGAACATGCGCTTCCAGGGCGGTCCGCAGGCGGCCAAAACGATTCTCGAGTCCGGGGACCTGGGCACCGTATTTCACGCTCGCGTGGTTTTTGGCTACTACGTCCCGCCGCTGGTCAGCAACCGTCCGCCTTGGTTCTTCAAGCGCGAGGAGTCGGCCGGTGGCGTGGTGCACGACATGATGGCGCACTTCTACGACCTGTTGGGCTGGCTGGTCGCTCCGATAACCAGTACGCACTGCCTGACGTTCGAGGGCATCACCGAACGCGAGGATCCGGACAGCGGACCGTTTCACAGCGACGTCGAGGATTCCTGCGCAGTCAACATGCGGTTCGAGAACGGCGCCATCGGCCAGGTGTTCTCAAGCTGGGTGCGGCGCCGGCACGAAGACGTTCCAACCATTGAGATTGACTGCAGCCGCGGCGGACTGCTGGTGACCGCGAACCACTGCTGGGTGCAGCGCGGCGACGGCCCGCTGTTCTCTTACGATCCTGCCGCCGAGCAGGGAGATCCGCTGGACGGATGGGACGCGGTTGAAACGACCGCCGTCGATCCGTTTGAGATCCAGCTACGCGCCTTCGTGCGCAGCGTCGCTACGGGTGCCGACTACTCTCCCGATTGGAACGAAGCTCTACGCACCCACCGCTGGGTTGAGGCAGCCTATGAGTCGGCTGAGCGTGGCCGCGAGGTCTCGATCCAGCAAGACTAGATGGGTCAGACGCTGTCTCCGGCCGGCTTCCGGGTCACTTCGATGACGTCGCCCGGCAGAACAACGCCGCCGCGCGTGACGACGGCCAGCATGCCCCGGCGGCCTTTGATCTCGTTCTGGAGGCCCGGCCGAAGCACGTCCATCTTGTAGCACGGCGCGCACGGATGTGAGATCAGCACCTCGGCGTCGACACCAAATCGGAGCCTGTCGCCTTCGGCCAGGTCGGCCACACCCAGACCTCGGGTCGCGATGTTCTCGCGAATGTCGCCGGCCCGTAGCCCAAACTCGTCCAGCGTCTCCACGTCCATCACCAGGACTTGATTTCGCTTTTCCGCTCGAGCATGGCGATCGCCTTCGACACCCAGCCCCTCTATCAGGTTGAGACTGGACATCCCCTCGTTACGCCCCGGCCTCGGCGAAACCCGAACCCAGGCCACATGAGGCGGCAGGCTCACTGGGAGTTGAGAACGCGCATCAGCGCGGCGTGCGCCTCACGCCACAACTCGGCCCGGTCGCGTCCCCGGCCTGCCTCCGTGCCTGAGAGATGCGGCTCGATCGAGAGATATGCAACGGCCTCAGGATCGGCCGCACGCAACACGTCGGCCAACTGACCGTCACCCTCGCCCGCGGGCGCCCAGTCGGCAATGCTGGTGTCGTAGTCCTTCACGTGGATCATCCGGGTCGCCGCGCCAAGCACAGGCCATGCCTCGTCAAACGGGGACACGCCGGCTCGCACGAAGTTACCCGGATCGAAGCACATGCTGATCGGTGCCCCCCCGAGCGCCAGAAACTCGGAGCAGGCGACGGGCGTGTCATCGTACAGATCGTGCTCGTTTTCGAGACTCAACGTAAGGCTGGGATCTAGCGAGACCAGGTGTTCGGCAAGGCGCTGAAACTTGCCCAGCGCCGCCGGGCGATCGGCCGGGAGTGGATCCCCTTGCACCGGCTGAAATCCGAAGACTCGAATGTAGTCCGCATCCAGGGCATGAGCCGCGCGGACCGCGCCCTCGAGCTGCTGAACCTGAACCTGCAGATCCGAATCAAGGGGCGCCTTTCCCACCGGCGATCCGATTTGCGAACAGGCCATCCCGTGGTCGTCCAGCATGCGACGCATGACTCGCAGCTCGGCATCGGACATATCGACAATGTTCTTCGTAGTGCCACCCGGCAACTGAACGCGTCGTGACTCCAGCGCGTCGACGCCCAACTCGGACATCACGCGCAACTGAACCGACAGTTCGTCCGAGATTTCGTCGCCGAATCCGGATAACCTGAAGTGCATGAGCGCATTGTGGCATCGAATCGGCGGCGCCGCGACGCGGGTAGCCGTTCGAAATCACTGACGTGCCGGCCATCGTCGGCGTGACGTCGGGTGATGCCTTTCACGAGCGCTCGGCCGAAGGCGTGCCGAATCGGCCCCACGCCGCGCTGAAGCAGGACTACCTGGATGCAGTCGCGCGCGCCGGCGCTATCCCGCTCGTCGTCTCTCCAGAAGCCACGTCGGCAACCGACCTTGTCGTGTCGCGCATTGACGGTCTCATGCTCGTGGGCGGCCTGGACGTGCATCCGGCCAACTACGGGGAACCGACGCTGAACGAAACCGTCGATCCCAGCCCTGAGCGCGATGCCCTGGAGTTGGCCCTGCTCCACAGTGCACTCGGTCGCCGCGTGCCGATATTGGCAATCTGCCGGGGCCACCAGGTCCTCAATGTCGCGCGGGGCGGAACGCTCTGGCAGGACCTTCCAACTCAGCGACCCGACGGTCTGGGCCACAGCCAGCGTGGCGATCTGCACTCCGCCGGCCACGAACTCCAGATAGCTGAAGGGTCGCTGCTGCACCGGATCGTTGGGTCTGAGCGCCTGGGAACCAACTCGTTCCACCATCAGGCCGTTCGCCGGCTTGGGCAAGGTCTGCAACCCACCGCATGGAGTTCCGACGGTCTGGTCGAAGCCGTCGAGGACCCGGCCCATACATTTGTTCTCGGCGTGCAGTGGCACCCGGAAGAAATGCTGGACTCCGCTCCTCACCGTGCGCTATTCGAAGCGCTTGTGGAAGCGGCCGAGGAACGAGCTTGCAAGGAGAGTCACCGACACCCGTCTACAATGGACCCAGGCCGAGGTGGCGGAATTTGGTAGACGCGCTAGCTTGAGGGGCTAGTGGCCTTCGGGCTGTGCGGGTTCGAATCCCGCCCTCGGCACCCGTTCAGTTCCTTTTTGCGCCGCAGGCTGGATCGCGGTGATCGCGTGGGCACCTGGCCAAGCCCGGCCGCCTGGAGTTCGTTGGCTACGGAGCTTGTTTGCCTGTGCTTGCGCCCGATACCGTCCAGCACCTTCGGACAATAAGATGAGGGTGCGCGCATCGAGTCCAGGGCGGACACTAGGCAAGTAATGAACCGAAGAGAATGTCTCGCGCTAGCAACCGGGACACGTACTGCCCTGAATTCCAGTCGTATGAGAAGAACATGACTGAGCAAGCCCGTAATCCTGCGTCGAATTCTGAAGGTGTCGATCCCGCCCCGAATGGCAGCCAACAACCTCCGCAGCCCGCGGAACCCATCGCAATCGTCGGCATGGCCTGCCGATTCCCTGGGGCGTCGAGCGTGGCCGAATTCTGGCGCCTGTTGGAAGCCGGCGAGAACGCAGTCAGCGAGGGAGATCCAGGCTCCGGCGTCGGACGGATGGGCGAGCTCTTTCCAGACGATCGTGTCCGGAGCGAGGCCTGCAGATTCGGCGCCTTTGTAGAGGACCTGGACCAGTTCGACGCGGAGTTCTTCCGCATTTCACCGGTCGAGGCGCAACTGCTGGATCCGCAGCAGCGCATGATGCTGGAGACGACGTGGCTGGCGCTCGAAGACGCGGGCATCGACCCGGATCGGCTCAAGGGCAGTCGCACCGGCGTCTACACCGGGATCAGCAACGACGAATACCGACTGCTGGTCGTGGACTCGGTTAGGCCGACCGAAGCCGCCGGCTGCCTCTACGCCCTGAGTGGCACAAACCTGAATGGCACGAGCGGACGGGTCTCGTTTGTCCTTGGTCTCATGGGTCCGGCCAAGGCCGTCGACGCAGCCTGTGCATCGTCCCTCGTGTCAGTGCACGACGCCGTGTCGGACCTCCAATACGGGAAGGCCGACCTTGCCATTGCGGCCGGCGTTCAGGCGATCCTCAACGGACGCATCTACGAGCTCCGGGCAGATTCGATGATGTTGTCCCCGGACGGGCAGTGCAAAGCCTTCGACGCGTCCGCCAACGGCTACGTCCGCGGCGAAGGATGCGGGGTCGTCGTTCTCAAGCGGCTGAGCGAGGCCGAAGCCGACGGCGACCGGATTTGGGCAGTTATCCGCGGCTCGGCGGTGAACCACGGCGGGGCCAGCACGGGTCTAACCGTTCCGCATACGCCCGCGCTGGAACAGGTCATTGAAGCAGCGCTCGCCCAAGCCGGTGTCGCCGCCTCGGACGTCGACTACCTGGAAGCGCACGGAACCGGAACGTCGGTCGGTGATCCCATCGAAATCGATGCCGTGGCCAGCGTCTACGGCCGCGAACGCGCAGCCGACCATCCGCTCTTGATCGGTTCCGTGAAGACCAACATTGGACACCTGGAGTCCGCCGCAGGCGTCGCCGGGCTCATGAAAGCAGCCCTGGTTGTCAATCGCGGCGTAATCCCGAAGCACCTGCACTTCCACAATCCCAACCCGGCGCTCGACTGGGATCACCTCCCGATCCGGATCACCTCGGAAATGTCGGACTGGCCGAACGGCTACGGGAGGCCGCGCCTGGCCGGCGTGAACTCCTTCGGCATTTCCGGGACGAACGTCCACATCCTGGTAGAGGAGTATCGCGGGCTTGACGGCGCGCCAGATCAAGAGTCGCCGATGGCGGGCGTTCCGCAGACGGTGGCCGTATCGATGCCCCATCAAGCGCGGCCCGAGGAGCAGCTCGGTCAGCGACGGGATCGGTTCCTGCCACTGTCAGGTAAGTCCGATCAAGCTCTCCGCGCGCTTGCGCAGCGCTACCTGACATGGCTCGACGAACGGACCGCGACACTCGCCGCTGAGGATGCCGCCACTGATCTGCTCCTGTCGGATATGTCATGGACCGCCGGCGTCGGCAGGAGTCACTTTGACCATCGGTCCGGCGCCGTGTTCAGCGACACCAGGTCATTGCGGGAGCAACTCCGATCCGTCGCCGAGGCCGGTTCAGTTGGACAGCCTCGGGCGGTGACCAGGGTGGCCTTCGCCTACACCGGGCAAGGAAGCCAGTGGATCGGCATGGGCAAGACCCTGTATGAGACCGAGCCGGTGGTGCGATCGGTGTTGGACCGCTGTGAGGCCGTATTCCGAAAAGAACGTGGTGCCTCGCTGCTGGCCGTGATGTTCGGCCGGCCGGGAGCAACCGGCGAACTGGGCGACACCGCCTGGGAGCAGCCGGCCTTATATGCGCTGGAATGTGCCCTGACCGCCCTCTGGTCCAGTGTGGGTCTCCAACCCGACGTGGTCATGGGGCACAGCGTTGGCGAGTTGGCGGCGGCACAGACGGCGGGCGTCTTCAGCCTGGAAGACGGGATGCGGTTCGCGGCGGCCCGAGGCGCCCTATTGTCGGAAACACCACACGGCGCCATGGCCGCGGTCTTTGCGCCTCCGGCACTCGTCGCAACGGTGGTTACGGAGCTGAACGCGTCATCCGATGGTGTCGGCTTGAGCGTCTCGGCCGACAACGGCGCCCACCAGGTGGTGAGCGGTACGGCCGCAGACATCGAGACCATCTCGAAGCGTTTTGAATCTCAGGGCATCCGGGTACGACGGCTGAACACAACCCGCGCGTTTCACAGCGCCTTGGTCGAACCAGCCCTCGTCAAGCTGGAAGCCTTCCTTCGTGCTCTGGCATTTGAGCCGCCGGCCCTGACCCTTGTCAGCAACTTGACCGGCCAGAAGGTGGAGCCTGGCACCACGCTTGATGGCGCCTATTGGCGGCGCCACGCTCGACAGCCCGTGGCGTTCGCGGGCGGCGTCAGAACGCTGGCCGATCTCGGCGTTGACCTTGTCATCGAGATTGGTCCGCATGCCGTGCTGGGTCCCATGACCACGTTGGCCTGGCCCGACCCGGCATCCGGCCAGGAGGTTGCCGAGGCCCCTCGCGTGGTCGCCAGCCTGCGAAGGCCGCCACGGGATGCGTCGACTCCGAAAGCCGAGAGCAGCTTCATTGACGCCGTTGCGGAAACCTACGACGCGGGGGTGGAGGTTTCATTCGAAGGACTCTTTGCTGGCGAGACTCGTCGTCGAATCTCGCTGCCGAGCTATCCATTCCAACGCCGGCGGCATTGGCTGGAACCCTCCAGGCAACGGGGTCCAACCGCCGGTCATCCGTTGCTCGGCACCCGTCACGAATCCGCTCGCGGCGAAGTCACGTTCGAAACGGAAGTGTTCCCGTCGGATCCCGAGTGGCTGAATGACCATCGCGTCTTTAACCGGCTCGTGGCTCCCGGCGCCCTCTACGCGGCCATGGCGGCCTCGGCCTCGCAGGTCGAAGGCAGCGGCGCGCTGGTCGTTGAGGACATGCAACTACACAGCGCCATGGTCTTCGCTGACCAGCGTTCCGAGGACGAATCAGACGACGACGGGCGCAAGATGCAGGTCATGCTCGACGCGGCCGAGCCGGCGCAATCGCGCGGCGTCCAGATCTACAGCCAGGGCGTCGACGAGGAGTGGACACTGCACGTCGAATGTCGAGTGCCGGCGGTCGCCCCTGTGTTCGAAGGCGGCGACCGGATTGATCTCGAAGAGCTGAAATCCCGCCTGTCGCCGGCCGATGTGCCGGCCTATTACCAGGCCAAGACAAGCACCGGGATCGATCTGGGTCCGTTTTTCCGCACCTTGGAGAACGCCTGGTCAGGTCCGGGTGAGGCCGTGGGTGAAGTCCGCCTGCCCGAAGCCGTTGGCCGAAACGAGGTGGACGTTCACCCGCTCGTGCTCGACGGCTGCTTCCAGGTCGTGGGGGTGGCCCGCAACATGTCCGGCGCACCTGGCGAGGCTACTTACCTGCCGTTCGGCTGGGAGCGGTTGTGGCTGTCGCGACGTCTGCCAGATCGAGTTATCTGCCACGTACGCATGGATGAGGCCTCCCAGGAGTCAGAGTCAAGTGAGCCGCCGGAAGTCCTGAGCGGCGAACTCCGCATCTACGATCCCAGCGGCGTGCTCCTCGGTGGCCTGTCGGGATATACGGTCAAGCGGGCCACCCGTGCGGCCCTCCTCTCGGCGGTCGAGGGCGTAGACGACCTGCTGTACGAAGTGGCGTGGCGCGAACGCGAACTGCCGCCCGGAATCGAAGCCGCAGACTTCTTCCCGAGACCCGCCGAGATCGCCGCCAGGTCTCAGTTGTTTACCGGCTACCTGACGGACGCCGGAGTCGACCCGCAAGGCCGAAACGCACTGCTGGCAGACCTGGAGCGATGGTCGCGCTCACGTGCGCTTGCCACGTTGGAGGACTTGGG
>DAOUIX010000193.1:0-1774 GCA_034423235.1 Chloroflexota bacterium
CCGTAAACCCTTCCGGGCGGTTCTCTAGCCGCTCGATCAGCCGTTCACGCCACGGCCCCAGGTCCGCCGTCCCCGCCAGGTCCCGCGTCTCGTTCGGATCCTCGGCTAGTTCGAACAGCTGCTCGCGCCCCGACTGGCTGTACCAGATGTACTTCGTCCGCCCGTCCGTCATGAAGTGCCACGCCGTCTCCGGCCGGTTCTTCCCGCCCGAGTGCTCCCCGTGCAGCGTCTCCCTCCAGGTCGGCGACTCCCCCCGAACGAACGGCATCAGGCTCCGCCCCGTCACCGATTCCGGTACCTCCAGCCCCACCCCGTCCAGGATCGTCGGCATCACGTCCTGCAACCCCACCGGCTCGTCGCGGACCACGTGCGTTGGATAGCCCGCCGACGGCGGCCCCTGCACTAGCAGCGGCACCCGCGCCGCCGCCTCGTACGGCCACGACTTATGAAAGAGCCGGTGGTCCCCCAGCATCTCGCCGTGGTCCGACACGAACACCACCAGCGTGTCGTCCAGCAGTTGCATGTCGTGCACGTACTGCAACAGCCGGCTGATCTGCATGTCCACGTGGTTGATCAGCCCGTAGTACCCCGCCCGGCAGGCGTGCATCACCCGTGCGTCCAGTTCCAGCCCCTGCGAGCGCGCTTCCTGCATCTCGATATCGATCCCCCGCGTCGGCGCCTCCACCGGGTCCGCCCAATCCCCGATCACCGGGTTCGGCAGGTCCCGCCAGTGGTAGCGGTCGTAGTAGAACTGCGGCGGCGTGAACGGCGGATGCGGGTCGATAAACGACACCTTCAGAAAAAACGGCGCGCTCGAATCTCGCCGCTGCAGGAAGTTGATGGCCTCTGAGACGCACCAGAACGCATGCGTCCGCTCCTCCGGCAGGTGACTCGGCCGCCCGATCCACCCGTTCGGCGTCGCCCCGTGCGCCATGGCCCAGCGATTAAGTGGTATCTCCCCGTGCAGCCAGTCAAGGTAATCGTTCCCGCCGCCGCGCGTGCTGTCCGCCAGCGACATCCGGTCGAACCCGTACCGCTTCCGCTTCGGCGCCAGGTGCAGCTTGCCGCTCAGCCAGGTCTCGTATCCGGCTGATCGCAGTTCGCTCGCCAGCGTCGCCGGCGGGTCCCACGCGGTGTCCGGGTGGTTCTGCAGCATCCCGTGCGTCGCCGGGTCCTGGCCCGACATCAGCGTGCGCCGCGCCGGAATGCACTGCGGACACTCCGCGTAGGCCCGGCGGAACCGCGCGCCCGTCGCCCCGATCTCGTCCATCGCCGGCGTCTGCAACACCGGATGGTCTTCGATCCCCAGGCAATCGCCGCGCTGCTGGTCTGTCACCAGCAGCAGCACGTGCGGTCGCCCGGCGCTCATGTCTTGCTCAGGTCCAATCGATCATGATCTGGCCGGTCGTCGCCGAGTCCGCCAGCCTGAAGGCCTCGATCGCCTCGCCAATCCGAATCCGCTTCGCGATCACGTCCTTCACCGGCAGCTTGTGACGCCGCAGGAAGTCCAGCAGGTCTTCCCACTCGTACAGCTTGAAGATCCACGAACCCGTCAGCGTGATCTCGCGGGCGTTCAGCGGGGCGCTCAGCTTGTAGACGGTCTCCTCGCCGATCCCCACTTCTACGAAGATGCCGTGTGGCCGCAGCCCTTCCAGCGCCGCCGTGCGCGCCGGCGTAAAGCCTGACGTGTCGATGGCCGCGTGCACGCCATCGCCGCCCCCGAACTCCCGCATGGCCTCCACCGGGTCGGTCTCCGCCGCATTGCACGTCGCGT
>DAOUIX010000194.1:0-5202 GCA_034423235.1 Chloroflexota bacterium
ATCTACGGGTCGTTTGGGGGCGGCGCGCGGTTTGTGGTGGTGCTGTTTGACGTGGCGACGGGATTGCTGCGGGCGGTGATCGAGGCGGGGCGGCTGGGCGAACTGCGGACGGGAGCAGCGAGCGGGATTTCGAGCAAGTACCTGGCGAGATCGGATAGCCAGGTTGTGGGTCTGATCGGGAGCGGGCGGCAGGCGCGGACGCAATTGGAGGCGCTGAGCGGGGTTCACGAGTTGGCGGAGGCGCGGGTGTATTCGCGGAATCCGGCGAACGTTAAGAATTATGTCAAGACGATGGCCGAGCGGGTTGACGCGGAGCTTGTTGCCTGCACGTCGGCGGCGGACGCGGTGCGGGGGGCAGACATCGTGGTGACGGCGACGTCGGCGGCGGGGCCGGTGCTGTTGGCTGAAGATCTGGAGCCGGGGATGCACGTGGTGGCGATGGGGAGCAACAACCCGATGCACGGCGAAGTGGACGCGGCCGCGGTGGCGCGGACGGACCGGGTGTTCGTGGACGACCTGGACGGGGCGCATGTGGAGGGCGGAGATCTGATGGCGGCCGAGCGAGCCGGCGGATTGCAGTGGGGGCAGGTGATCGAGCTTGGCCAGGTGGTGGCCGGGCGGGTGCCGGGTCGCACGGCTGACGACGAGATCACGCTGTTTGCCTCGCAGGGGATCGCGCTGTGGGATATCGCGATGGCACAGGCGGTGGTGGAACGGGCGGAGGCGGCGGGACGAGGCACAGCGGTTCCGTAGCGCGCGCCGGCGCTAGTATTGAGTCACTCTCCGGCACGAGCGGCGCATGAACCGTCCCGCAGGCATCGAGACCGAATACGGGCTCAACTGCGAGGGCTTTGCGGGCGAACCTGACTTCGCCTACGAAGCTGCCCGACTGATCCAGGCGGCGCCGGTTGAGGGCGCGTTTCGCGGTTGGGATTACGTAGGGGAGGACCCGTACCGGGACCTCCGGGGCGGACGGGCGGATCGGCTGGAGCGTGACCCGCGCGATCTGACGGGCTCGACGGACCGCAGCAGCCGGATGTCACGCGACGAGTTGCTGTCGAACACGGTGCTGCGCAACGGGGCGCGGCTGTACAACGACCACAATCACCCGGAGTACTGCACGGACGTCTGCCTGACGCTGAAAGACCTGGTGGCACAGGACAAGGCGGGCGAGCGGGTGATGTTCGCGGCGGAGACGGCTCGGAACGCGATGCTGGGTTACGGACAGATTCGACTGTTGAAGAACAACACGGACTACCACGGGCGCAGCTACGGATGCCATGAGAATTACCTGACGTCGCGGCGGATTCCGACGAACGACCTGATCCGGGTGACGGTGCCGTTCCTGGCGACTCGGCAGGTGTTTGCGGGGGCGGGGCGGGTTGGAATCGAGGGCGGTGACGCGCTGCAGCTGCAGATGTCGCAGCGGGCGGATTTCTTTGAGGAAGTGACGGGCATCAACACGACGGCGCGGCGGCCGATCTTTAACACCCGGGACGAGCCGCACGCGGACGCGGGGAAGTACCGCCGGCTGCACGTGATTGCCGGCGACGCGAACCGGAGCGAATGGGCGACGGCGATGAAGGTAGGGACCATGGCCCTGACGCTGGACCTGGCGATGGAGGGCTGGCGACCGTCGGAGCGTCTGACGGATCCGGTGCGGGCGGTGCGACGGGTGTCACACGACCTGGACTTTGGCGGCGTGGTGGACCTGGAACGCGGGGGGCCAGTGTCAGCGCTGGACGTGCAGCGGTGGTATTGCGATGCGGCGCAGCGCTATCAGGGACGCGACGCAGAGACAACGTGGGTGCTGGACGAGTGGGCGGCGGTGCTCGAGGACCTGGGGCGGGAACGGTCTCTTGCGGCGGACCGGGTGGACTGGGTGGCAAAGGACCGCCTGATCGCGGAGATGCGTGAGGACTTTGGGCCGGAGTGGAAGACCGAGGATGCTCGGCGAGTCGACCTCGGTTACCACGTATTGGATCCGGAATTGTGCGTATACGACATGCTGGTAGTCGAAGGACAAATGCGGCGGATCGTGAGCGATGCGGACATAGAGCGGGCGCTGACGAGACCGCCGACGGGAACCCGGGCAGCGGTGCGTGGGGATGTCCTGCGGCAGTTTGGCGAGGACATCAGCGCGGTGGAATGGGACCGGGTGGTGTTTCGTCGAAACGGATATGACGTGACACTGCGACTCGATGACGTTGTCGGTCCTGACATTGACCGACTGGGCCGGCTGGTCGCGGAGGCTGAGACGCTGGAGGGATTGCTTACCGCGTTGGACGCGGAAGGAAGGTGAGCGGCATGCAACAGCTCGTAGGCACCGGGTGGCGCGGGGAAACCGAAGCGCCGACGAAGCCAGCGGAGGCACCGACGGAGCCGGCGGCACCCGAGAAAGAGGAGGACCTGCGGGAGCGGCGGCGGCGGATTATCCGGGAGATTCCGGATCCGACACCGCAGCCAGGCGGTCAATAGCACGGCGCATGGACGACATCGTCTTTGGGACGGAGATCGAGTTTGCGTCGGCCGGGTCGCTGCCGCCGGGGCAGGCGGCGCGGTTGGTCAAGTCGATCCTGTTCCAGGACCGCCGGTTCGGTCTGATCGATCCGGCGCCGCGGGAGTGGGACGAGGAACCGGGGAACGGCGGGCACCTGTTCAACGGGGCGCGGCTGTACCTGGACTCGGGTCACATCGAGTACGCCTCGGCGGAATGCCGGACGCTGCGGGACATCGTGGAGCAGGAGAACGCGGCCTCTGCGGTGCTCCTTGACACGGTGGAGCGGCAGGAAATGAACCGGAAGTTGTTCTTCATCAAGAACAACACGGACCACCTGGGCAACACGTTCGGGTACCACGAGAACTACTCGATTCACACAAGTCCGCGAAGCCGGGAACTGGTGCTTGGATTGCTGCCGTTTCTGACAACGCGGCAGTTGTACGCCGGAGCGGGCATGACGCTGAATCCGCAAGAAGCCGGGGGACGGCTGCCGTTTCACATGTCGCAGCGTGCGGCGTTCGTGTCGGTGGACGTGAGCCACCGGGTGCGATTTGGGGGGCGTCCGATCATCAACCTGCGGGACGAGCCCCTGAGCGAGCGGACGGGGCTGCGTCGGCTGCACGTGGTGGTTGGGGACGCGAACCAGTCGCAATACGCGACGGCGCTGAAAGTAGGCTCAACCGCGCTGGTGGCGCAGTTGCTGGCGGCGGGGTGGAATCCCGAGTTGTACCTGGACGAAGCGGTTCGGTCGATCAAGTCGATTTCGCGGAGTCCAGGCGGGCCGTGGCCAGTAGAACTGGTTGACGGTCGGACGATCTCGGCAATCGAGGTCCAACGGACTTACCTGGAGGCTGCGGCTTCGGCCTTTGCGGGCCGCGATGCCGACACGGACTGGACGCTGAGGGCGTGGCGCGAGTGCCTGGACGGGCTGGCAACGGACCCCGAATGCCTGGTGGGCAAAGTGGACTGGGTGACGAAGCTGGCGGAATTGCGGGACTATGCGGACGACTCGCCGGAGGGCTGGGCGGACCCGGACCTGGTGAAGCTGGATCTGGCCTATCACCACGTGGACCCGACGGTCAGCCTGTTCAGCGAGCTGCAGCGACGGGGGCTGATGTACCGGCTGGTCTCAGGGCCGGTGAATCCGCTGGCGATACCTGAGGGGACAAGGGCCGGGGCACGAGGGCGGATCGTGCGGGCGCTTTCCGAGGCGCGGGCGGACTCGCACATCGACTGGAAGGACATCCAGCACAACCTGGGCGCGCTGGCGAGCTGGGAAAACCAACTGTACCTGGTGTACCAGTACATCGAGCACTGGCGGGAACTGGACGAGTTTGGGGGCTGGTCATTCGTGCCGTACCTGGTGGACTGGGACGGGATTGGCGTGCGGGGGCGGATTTTCGAGATGCCGGATCCGTTTGAGACGTATGACGACGAAGCGGAGGAGTTTGCGGGGGCGGTGGAGGGATATCTGGGCGGCTAGATGGTCGGGAGCATCACCACTCCGTTCGAGGCCATGTCGCGTACGCGATCGAAGGCAGAAAATCTAGTGATGAATTGCAACAGGGCCCAGAGGCGGGACTGACAGGTTGAGCGCAGGGTTCGATCCGCTCACCTCGGTTCATTTCCACGAGAATGATCCCGGAGTCTGGTGGACGAAGGACGCGACGCCCGCGATTGAGTTCAACCCGCTGGTTCCCAGCAACGGAGTGCTGACTCCGAATGTGGTGGCTCTGGCCGAGGGCGGCTACCGGATGTATTACACGGGCTTCGCGCCCGGGACTACGAGAGCCGACCTCCTCGGCCACATTCTCAGCGCCTTTTCGTCCGACGGGTCGGCGTGGACACTGGACGAAGGCGTGAGAGTTGACGTCCATGGTCCACACGCGAGCCAGCGCACGCTGTGCCCGGATGTGGTGCCGATTCCCGGGGGCGGGTATCGCATGTACTACGAGGCACGTACGCCGGAGGCTCCCACGGTGATTCTGAGCGCGACGTCGGGGGACGGGCTGGCCTGGGATCTGGATGCCGGGGTGAGGATCGGCGACGGTGAGTGGTCGTACGGATCGCCGCGCTGCGTGTACTTTCCGACCGATCGGGGGCTGGTTTACCGGCTCTATTTTCACCACTACTCGTTTCCGTTGGCGTCGGGGCTGGACGCTCAGAACTGCATCGTGAGCGCAGTGTCCCAGGACGGACTCAACTTCGAGATTGAGCCCGGTGTGCGTATCGCCCAGGAGACCGAGCGGGAGACGTACGCCGTTTATGCCCCGGAAGTCGTTCGCCTGGGCGACGGCAGCTTCAGGATGTTCTATTCCGGGTGGGCCGAGGGGATCGACGGGGGAATCTTCACCGCGGTCTCAGGCGACGGGGTCGAGTGGACGAAATCGCCGGAAGCGGTGCTGGACCTGGATGTCGAGTTGGATTGCCGGATGGTCTCGGAGCCCTGCGTGATAGAGCTGCCGGACGGGCGGTGCCGAATGTTCTATGAGGCGAGAGACTCGGCACGTCGAGCGCGGATTTTGAGCGCTACCTCGGGATGAGGTGCGGGATAGCCCCATCCGGGACGCCCGAGTCTGAGTCGAGCGAAGGGCAGGCTCCCTGGCCAGTCGCATCCCGTTGGCCCCGCTAGGGAAGGGATAGAGAATCCCCCAGCGCAAGCCGAAGCATTGTTCGGACTCACGCCGGGGGAGGGGCGGGGG
>DAOUIX010000195.1:0-37719 GCA_034423235.1 Chloroflexota bacterium
CCCCTACGGGGTCGGGCTGGCCAGAGACAGCTCCCCCCTTAACCCCCCGCCCAAAATCGGTCCGGTACCCGCCGGCGGGCTCCTGCCGGAGAGCTGCCAACCTCACGCCGGTCGTCACACGGAACCGAAAGCGGCCGTTGCTAGACTGAAATCTCGCCCCCCGAGGAACCGCATGTCCGCGCGTCCCACCCTGCTGGTCACCGGCGGCGCCGGGTTCATTGGCGCCAACTTCGTGCATCACGTGCGGGCCGTGCGTCCCGACTGGGACGTGCGCGTGCTGGATGCTCTGACCTACGCGGGCGACCGTCGGCGGCTGGAGCATGCGGGTTGCGACCTGATAGTGGGCGACATCGCCGACACGGAAACCGCGCAGGCCGCGCTGGACGGCGCCTCCTGGCTGGCCAACTTCGCCGCCGAAACGCACGTGGACCGCTCGCTGCTCGACGCCGAGCCGTTCCTGCGCACCAACGTCACCGGCACCTACCGGCTCTTCGAGGCGGCGCGGCAGGCCGGCGTGGCCAAGGCCGTGCACGTCAGCACCGACGAGGTCTACGGCGAGACGCGCGGCGCGGCCTTCTTGGAAACCGACCCGCCGGCCCCGCGCAACCCCTACTCGGCCACCAAGGCCGCCGGCGACCTGATGGTGCTGGCCACCTGGCAGACCCACCGGTTCCCCGTCTGCATCACCCGCGGCGTCAACACCATCGGCCCCTGGCAGCATCCGGAGAAGGCCGTGCCGCTGTTCACCATCAACGCCATGCGCGGCCAGCCCCTGCCCCTGTACGGCCGAGGCGAACAGCAACGCGACCGGCTGTACGTGGAGGACCACGCCAGCGCCATCCTGGCCGTACTGGAACGAGGCGAACCAGGCGAGATCTACAACGTCGCGGCCGGCAACAACCGCGACAACCTGTCCGTGGCGCGTCGCATCTGCGAACGCGTCGGGGCGCCACACGACCTGATCCACTTCGTGGAGGATCGGGCCGGCCACGACTGGAACTACGCGCTGGACAGCACCAAGCTCCGGTCGCTGGGCTGGTCGCGCCGCTACGACTTCGAGGCGGCGATGGACGCAACAGTGGACTGGTACCTGGGCGCGCAGGACTGGTGGGCGCCGATCCTGGACGGCGAGTTCCAGGCCTACTACCAGCGCCAATACGGCGAACGGCTGGCCGGTGCGGAGGCCTTCCGCGGCTAGCGGGGTAGGACAGCCATCTTCCGCCCGGGCGCGGCTCCCCCGCTACACCTGGCGGGAGGCCTGGCGCTGGATGCGCTGGGACGTTCCAACCCGGGTCGCATTCCTGATCGGCGCCCCGCTGATCTGGATCGCGATTGCCGGCATCGACCCGTCGGCCATCGGACTCCAACTGGGCCTGGGCCTGCTGGACTGGGCTCTGATCGGCCTCTGGTCGATCGGCGTAATGCTGGTCACGCTGACCTATCGCCGCTGGCTCTGGCCGGTGCGGGTCGCGGGCGACCGCTCGGCGCTGCTGCTGAACCTGCCGTTCTTCCTGGTCCTGAATCCGGTCGCCGAAGAACTGTTCTTCCGCGGCGCGGCCATGTTCGGCCTGGCCAACCTGATCGGGATGCCCTGGTCGATCGTGGTGACGTCGCTGGTGTTCGGCCTGCACCACGGGCTGGACCGGCAATTTCCGCGCTCGTTCCTCGTGCTGGGCACCCTGGGCGGCCTGCTCTTCGGGATCGCGGCCGCCCACTTCGAATCCGTCGCCCCGGCCATCGTCCTCCACATCGCCGCCGACGCCGTCATCTTCGTGGCCGCCGCGCCGATCCTGGAACGCCTGGGCGTGGGCCTGCGGCTTCCGCCTCCGCCGTCGCCGCCCAAGGCCGCCGCGCAGTCGTCGTAGTCCCGCCGCGCGGGACCGTTGCTAGACTGATTTCCCTGACCCCGTAGCTCAGTTGGACAGAGCGTGTGGTTGCGGACCACAAGGCCGGAGGTTCGAGTCCTCTCGGGGTCGCCCAACAGTCCAATTCCTGACCTCACACCAACATGCACATGACTGACGACCCTATCCCGCGTCGTCGTATTGGCGCTTCGCACCTGGAAGCCGGCGCTGTCGGCGTCGGCACCTGGCAGTGGGGCGACCAACGCTACTGGGACGATCACGACGGCCAGGAACCCACCGACATCGACGCCACGTACGACGCCACGATGGACCGTGGCGCCGACTTCCTGGACACCGCCGAGCTCTACGGCTTCGGCGAGTCGGAACGGGTGATCGGCAAGCTGCGGGAGGATGACTCGCGTCCGGCCGTGGTGGCCACCAAGTACATGCCCTCGCCCACGCGCTGGCGCGTCCGCTCCGTGGACGCCGCCATCGACGGCAGCCTCAAGCGCCTGGGCGTGGACCGGATCGATCACTACCAGGTCCACTGGCCATACAGCTTCATTCCGCACCGCCGCCTGCTAAACCGTCTGGCTCGGGCCGTCCACGACGGCCGCATTGCCTACGTCGGCGTCAGCAACTTCACCGAACCTCAAATGCGGCGCGCGCACGCCGTGCTGGCCGACGCGGGCGTGCCGCTGGTTTCGAACCAGGTGTCGTACAGCCTGCTGCGCCGTGCGCCCGAGCTGAACGGCGTGCTGGACGCCTGCCATGCGCTGGACGTGACACTCATCGCGTACAGCCCGTTGGCCCAGGGTCTGCTGAGCGGAAAGTACGGGCCCGGCGGCCGGCCGCCTCGCCAGCGGCCGCTGCGGCATGCGCTCAGGGCCAAGACGCCGGAGCGAGTGCTGCCGCTGCTGGACACGCTCCGACGGATTGGGGACTCCGTTGGGGCCACCGCGGGGCAGGTGGCGGTGGCCTGGACGCTGCGCGACCCGGCGATCCTGCCGATTGTGGGAGCGCGGACGGCCGGACAGGCGTCGGCGAATGCCGATGCCGCGCTGATCGATCTGGACGACGAAGCGCTGCGCGAACTTGACACAGCATCCCGCGCCTACCGCACGGCCAGCCCGTTGGCCCGCCGACTTCGAGGCTAGGGACCCTCGGAAGCAAGAAACGTCACTAACCCGCAAGCCTCAGGCCGCGTATCCTGAGTGCGAGGGCTCAAGGGGGAGCGCAAGCATGTACGACGCTCGTAAGGGACTAGGTCCCGTGCTCAGGCGCGAGTCGCGCCCGGCATTGGCCGGCCTGATTGCCGCCGGCGTGTCATTCGGAATCACCGAGATCTTCGCCGGACTGATTTCCGGCGGTCCATCGCTCATCATCGCGGTCGGCTCGGGGGTCATCGACCTCTCGCCCAAGTTCGCCAAGGACTTCGCGATCGCGGTGTTCGGTACCAACGACAAGCTGGCTCTTCTCATCTCCATCGTCGTGATCGGACTGGGCCTGGGCGCCGTGGTCGGCGTGGCCGGGATGCGAAAGTTCTGGATCGCGCAGCTTGGGTTCGTCGTGTTCGGGATCGTGGCCGCGGCGGCCGGAATCGCCGAGCCGCAACTCTCGCCCGTGTTGGCATTGATTGGCGCACTGCTGGCGACCTCGGCCGGCATGTGGACGCTGGCAATGCTGCTGAAGCTCGTGCAAGCGCAGGAAATGCCACAGCCCGTTCGCGACCCGCAGCTGACGGGGCTCGGCCGCCGCTCCTTTATGCGGATGGCCGGGGCGTTTGCGGTCCTGGCGGTTGGGACCGCAGCCGGCGGGCGGGTGATGCTCGAGCGGGCGCGCACCATCGCCTCAAGCCGGCTGGACGTGATTCTGCCCAAGCCGCGCGACGCCGCGAGGCCCGTGCCCGCGGGCGCCATGGTCGATGCCGCGGGCATCGGCCCCATCGTCACGCCCAACGAGGACTTCTACCGGATCGACACGGCTCTCAGCATTCCCCAGGTTGACTTGTCTACGTGGACGCTCAAGATCGAGGGCCTGGTGGACCGGCCCTACCAACTGACCTACGACGAACTGCTTGACCTCTCGCGCGTCGAGCGCCACGTCACCCTCTGCTGCGTCTCCAACGAGGTCGGCGGCGACCTGGTCGACAACGCCAAATGGCTGGGCGTGCCGCTGACGGAACTGCTGGACCGCGCGGGCTTGCAGCCGGACGCCAGCCAGATTGTCGGAATGTCGGTGGACGGCTTCACCGCGGGCTTCCCGGTGGACACCGTCTACGACGGGCGCCAGGCGCTGGTGGCCGTGGGGATGAATGATGAACCGTTGCCCCCCAAGCACGGCTTTCCGGCCCGGATTGTCGTGGCGGGTCTCTACGGCTACGTCTCGGCCACGAAATGGCTGGACGCGATCGTGGTCAACCGGTGGGAGGAATTCGACGGCTACTGGATTCCGCGCGGCTGGTCCAAGGAAGGACCGATCAAGACGCAGTCGCGGATCGACGTTCCGGGCAACGGCCGCACGTTGCAGCCGGGTCTGCAACCCATCGCCGGCGTGGCCTGGGCGCAGGACCGAGGCATCACCAGGGTCGAGGTCAACGTCAGTGACACCGGTTGGCAGGAAGCTCAGCTGGGCGAGGCGATTTCCAAGGACACCTGGCGTCAGTGGGTCCTGCCCTGGGACGCCACGCCGGGCAGGCACGTCATCGCCGTCCGCGCCACCGACACGACCGGCGAACCGCAGACGGCCGTCATCCAGCGCTCAGATCCTGACGGCGCCACGGGTCACCACACGATCGTGGTGGACGTCAGCGAGTAGGCGGCTTCCGGCTCACGCGTAGTCCCCGTGGGCCCCCGTCCCGCTGGGGTCGGCGAGTTCGTCGGCGCCGCAGAGGTAGCGCCACCAGTCGGCGCGTTCCTGGGCGACCGCTGAGGCTTCACCTGTGAGATTGTGTGCGCCCTTATTCATGCGGAAGAAGCGCCGGATCTCCTCGCTGTCCCAGCCGTCGGTGTTGAAAATGCCGCGCTGCGGGACCCGCGGGTTGTAGCGAATCTTGAACATGAACCGCCACTGGTCGATCTCGTTGGTCTGGGCGCAGTGCCAGAGGGCCTCGTGCATGAACACGATCCGCCCGGCCTTGCCTGACAGGCGCTTCTGGCCGGCGATGTTCTTGTAGCGGGCCACGTCCGGACCGAGCACCGACCGCATGTGCGAGCCGGGAAGCACCAGCGTGGGGCCCATCTCATGCGGGGTGTCGTGGGCGAAGTAGGCGGTCAGGATGTCGAACGACCAGGGGTGCACGCCGGGCAGACGCACCTGACGCCGTCCGCCGGCGTCCACGTGCCACTGCTGGGCCGTTTCCTGGCGGGGCCCGGTGCAGTGCAGGGCGGAGTGGCTCGCCACGTGGCCGGGCCCTAGCAGGCTCTGCAGGACGGCCTTTACGCGCGGCAGGTTGTGCACGGCGCGCACGGCCGCGGACCGCTCGTAGAAGCCGTGCGGGTTGTCGGTGATGTGCCAGCGCACCTCGGGAATGGGGCCGTCCTCGTTGACCGATGCCAGTTCATCGGCATAGACGGCTTCGCTCAATTCGTCCGGTACGAGGTCATCGAACTCGATGAAGCCATCAATGACGAAGCGCGCCATCTGCTCCACGTCCAGGAGTTCGGTCTGCGGTACGACCTCGGTCTCTGCGATCGCCATCCCTTGGCCCCTTCCGTTCCGGCGCTCGTACGGCGCCGGCTACGACTACCCCTCGACTTCGACGCTACGTTCCAGCCAGAACTCATTCGCCAGCTGGCCGGTACCCGTGGCCGCGCTCCGCTCCGGCTGGGGGCTGGCCTGGAACACGCGCCAGCCATCTCGCATGGCCGCCAGCACTGACTCGTACGGAACCTCGTATTCGCTGCCCGTCTGCATTTGCACCGCGTCCGCCGGCAGCGCGCCGTCGTAGAGCGCCCAGGCGACGGTCGGCGAACCCAGGTCGCCGGACTGGAGATGCAAAATCAGAATCTGCTGCCGAACTGGCGACATTCCGTCCCCTTGCGGCGAAGCGCGCAGCTCATGGTACCGAGACGGCCCGAAACCTCGCCTCGATATAATTAGACGGCGGGCCAATAGGGGTAGGGCGCATGGCCTTGCACACGCTTACTGAAGATCAGGTCGCGTTCTACAACGAGCGCGGCTATCTGCGGCTTCAAGATGTCTTTTCTCCCGACGAGGTCGAGTTCCAGTCAGTTGAACTCGAGCGCCTGATGCTGGAGTGGGCCCAACAGACGCCGGGCTGGCGGGGTCCCTGGCGCAAGGCCTACATGACGGCTGAAGAGGATGAACGCGCTCGCCTCACGGCCATGCACGAGCTCCAGAACTACTCCGAGGCATTCGCACGAGCAGTGGTGAACGACCGGCTGACGGGCGCCGTCGCCGACCTGATCGGTCCGGACGTGGAACTGCACCACACCACCCTGCACGCCAAGGCCCCGGACATGGGCACGCCGTTCCCCATGCACCAGGACCACCCGTTCTACGAGCACGAGGGTCCCGCCTACGTGGATGCCATTGTGCATATCGATACGGCAAGCGAGCAGAACGGCTGCCTACAATTTCTTGAAGGGAGCCACAAGCTGGGACCGCTCCAGCACATCCGGGGCCCCGAATCGAGCCCGCATTTGCCTACAGACGAATACCGCCTCGAAGACGCCGTGTCGGTTCCGGCCGACGCCGGGGACGTGGTGTTCTTCAGCTACTACACCATCCACGGTTCGGCGCCCAATCGAACGGACCAGTGGCGCCGTCTCGTGCGATTCGGCTACCGCGACCCTGACAACGTCCAAACAGCGGGTCAGGGACTGGGGCGAGACGGGTTGATGGTGCGCGGCCAGAAACGGAATCGGGCGGCGTGATCCATGAGATGTCGTAGTCCCGTTCGCGCGTCGGAACGATGCATTGGCTTGGCAAGGCTGGCCCAGTGACGAGCCGGCAGCGCTACGCGGCGCTGGCCCTTGTGGTTGTCGCGGTGATTGGCGCCATCGCGTTGATCGAGATCGTGGTATCGCCACCCGACCCCACGGTTGGCGTTGGGCTGCCGGGCGCGGATGGAGCCCAGACAGCCGCTCCAACCCAAGCCGTCGTGGCGGCGACCGTCGCGGCGAGTCCACTCGCTGTCACCGCCGGTACGACCACGGGTGCCACCAGCGCGCCAACGGCCGCACTGCCAGCGCCGGCCACCAGCGCACCAATGGCGGCGACCAGTGCGCCGGCACCTGTCACGAGTGCGCCCACACCAGCTCCTACGCCGCAGGTAGTTGTGGGGCAACTCCCCGAGTTGCCGGTCATTGGCACCGCGCCCGAATTCGCTGATATTACCGCGTGGCTCAACAGCGAAGTGCTGACGATGGACAAGTTGCGCGGGCGTCCCGTACTCATCGACTTCTGGACCTTCGGCTGCATCAACTGCGTCCGCACGCTGCCCCACGTTCGCGCCTGGCACGACGCCTACGCGCCGCACGGGCTCGTGATCGTTGGCGTGCATACGCCTGAGTTCAATCACGAATACGAAGAAGCCAATGTTCGTGAATCGCTTCCGTCGCGTGGCGTGATCTGGCCGGTGGCCATGGACAACGGCTACAAGACCTGGCGCGCCTATAACAACCGCTTCTGGCCACACAAGTTCCTGATCGATCAAGAAGGCCGTATCCGCTATCACCACATCGGTGAAGGCGCCTACCAGGAAACCGAAAAGGCCATTCGCGCTCTGCTGGCCGAGCAGGGAACGGACCTCGCGCACATCCCGCTTTCCAGCGCCTCCATCCCGCGCAAGACGACCCCCTCACCGTCCATCGGACCTCGATCGCTCTTTGCAGGGAGCGGGTTCGCGTTCGGTTCCTACCTGGGTAATCCCATTGGTACGCCCGATGATGGAGCGCGCGTATTCACCGACGATGTCGCGCACGACGCCGAGCGCCTCTATCTGGACGGACGCTGGGACTGGGTGGCCAACGCCACGCTGGCGCAGCCGCAAGCCGACGAAACGGCCAGCGTCAGCGTTCCGTTTCACGCCCAGGCCGTCGCGGTGAGCTTCGGTGTGTCCGGCGACGTGCCGCTTCGTGTGAATGTGACGGTCGATGGCGAGCCGATTCCGGCTGACCGCCGGGGTGGAGATGTCCTGACCGGGCCTGACGGCCAAACGCACCTGCTCGTCGACCAGTTCCGTCTCTACGACATTTTGCGGAACGCCGGGGAGAGCGTGGGCGAACTGCAATTCACGGTGAGTCAACCAGGGTTGGCGCTTTACACCGTCTCGCTGTCGTAGGGTCCCGCCGGCGGATCCTGGGCACGTAGCGTGGATCAGTCGCTCAACGTCGGATTGGCATTCATCGCCGGTGTGGCGTCCTTCATTGCTCCCTGCACGCTGGCGCTCGTCCCGGCCTATCTCGCGTACCTGGCGGGGTTCACGCTGAGCGACCCAAGCACGGCCAGCTCAAGGCGATTGCAGGCGGCCACCGTGTTCAATGTGGCCCTTTTTGCCTTGGGCTTCACCTCCGTCTTCGTCCTGCTGGGATCGTCGCTTGGCGCCATCTCAAGCATTGCCGGGGACCAGGCTGTCTGGCTGAACCGCATCGGTGGCCTCCTGATCATCGGCTTCGGCCTCATGACCCTCGGGCTCCTGCGCGTCCCAGTTCTTGAGCGCGGCTTCACGGTGGACGACCGCTTCGCACGGCGTCTGAGCTATGCGGGTTCCCTGATCGTGGGCGGCACGTTTGCGGTCGGCTGGATTCCCTGCGTCGGGCCGATTCTGGGCGCCATCCTGGTCCTGGCGGCTACCACAGCATCCGCCGCGACCGGGGCCGTGCTGCTCACGGCCTATTCGCTGGGAATCATGCTTCCGTTCGTGCTGGCGGGCGCGTTCTCCGGCTGGACGCGCGTGCTGCTGCGACGTTATGGGCGGGCGCTCCAGTACACAAGTGCCGGCGGCGGGGTGCTCTTGATCGCGCTGGGGGTGATCGTGTTCACGAATCTGATGCCGGTCATTGCGTCGCTGGTTCCAATGGGCGCTCCCGCATTCGGTTGAGTGAGGCGTTAGCAGGAGTTTTACAACGAGTTCAGTGGGCGTTTGTCGTACGATGAGATCAGGGACTGTCGCGCCGGTGCGATGGTCTGCATTCCGACCTGAGACATATGCCACCCGAGACTGACGCGACAGCGGGCGGCGACGCGGGCGCGCGTCGGCGTCGGGTTCTGGCCGCGCACGCCGAGCTCTTCAACGAAGCGCTGACTGACGAGACCGACCGCCTGGCCAAGCTGGCCAACGTGGTCGAAGCGCTGGCGCTGGCCGCCGACGCGCAACCGCTCGAGCCGCTGAGGCCGGTCGACAACCATGTGGAAGGCGCCGTCCGGCTGGAACGCGTGCGGCGCCGGGTCGCCCTGTGGTGGGAGATCGACGACCCCACGGCGCTGGCTCAAGCCGCGCTGGAACGCCAAGTCGACATTCTGATCGTTGTGCAGGGCTTTCCGCTGTCGATGGCGGTGGAGGCTGACTGGGCCAACCAATTGGCGCTGCTGGACGGCCGGGATCTGACCCTGCTCCTGGAGGGCCGCTGGACGCTTGGGCAGGCCGTGCGGTTCAAGCACGGCGAGCAATCCGCGCATGGCCGGTTCATTTCCCTGCGCGTGGCGCCGCCGGCCGACTTGCCGGACGAAGCCGAATCCGAGTTTCGTCCAGAGGATGGCGAGGTCCTGCGCTCGAATGTTGACGACATGCCCTCGGCGCACGATGAAGCCGACGCCGAGCGCGTCGACAGTCCAGACATTTGGGACGTCAGTTCCGGGCGGGGCCGTGATCCCGAGCCCGTCCCCACGACGATTCGCTCGAACATCGAGTCCCACGAGCAAACCTTCGCTGAAACCGAGGCTTTCGAGCAGGCCGAGGCGCGCCGGCTGCGCCTGATTCGGACGGGCTTCATGTTGGCGGCTCTGTTTGCCGTGCTGATCGCGGTCTTCGTGGTGCGCGGCCGGCAGGATGCCGAGGCGGCCAGTCTGGACCAGGCAACCGACACGGCGGTACGGGCCGCCCGACTGGAGTTCGAGGCCTACCAATCGCTCGACTCCAGTGCGCTTCGTTCGGTATACGACGAATCCCTGGCGCAGGAGATTGAGGCGCGGGTGCAGCAATTGCGCGCCAATGGGGTGTACCTGGAAAGCGATGTTTCGATTCAAGTTATTGACGCCAGGCTTGATGGCGAGAGTGCCGGAGTTCTGGTCCGCGAGTCTGGAAATCTGGCTACTCGCCGAAGGGCGGACGGTGAGACGCTTCAGCGCGGACCTCTGAGCCAGGATGTCGGCTTTTTCCTCGCGCGTTCCGCCGATCAGCGATGGCGCGTGGTGCAGCGCGCCCCGGTTGGGTAACGACTGACCATCGACTGAGAGTCTCGGCGCATTGGCCGGGCGGCAGCGCGCTGGATATCCTTTAAGGAGCAGGGAGCGCTTCCCGGCGACGTAGCCAAGTGGTAAGGCGGGGGTCTGCAAAACCCCTATCCTGGGTTCGATTCCCAGCGTCGCCTCCAGAACCGATTCGCGCGTCGCGACAACGCCACGTATCTGATTTCGTGCGTTCCTACCCAGCGCTGGCTGCTTGGCGGATACGCCGCCCGACACGGTCCACAAATGCGCGTGAGAGATCGCGGTCCCACTCCAGCGTGTTCGAGTCGTCGGCATGCGTGTGCAGCCACGCCGTCACGATGTGCTGTTGGTTGCCGCCGTCGGCCCGTTCCGGCGGTGTGGCAGCGCGCAGCCGCTCCAGCGCCGCGCGCACCGCGGGGCGCCGGGGACGTGCGACTGAGACAATCGCGGCGATAACGCCGTTCTCAATTCGAACAAGGTCCGCGTGACCTGGCGTAGCGCCAGGCGCGATGGCGAGCGTCGGTACCGCTCCCAAGCCGCCGCGAAGCGGATGACGCAGCACACGCGCCCGCCGGATGCGGCGTGCCAGAGCTGTTCGTTCCGCGTCCTCCGCTTCGGCCGCATCCAGGATTTCCAAGGCCGTCTCGCGACTCAAACCCAGAAAAGCAAGTGCCGCGTCGCGTCGCCAAGCCGGGACGGTTTTGACTGGCGAGCGACGCGACGGCAAGCCGAAGATCCGACGCACGGCCTCGCTAGCGAGCCGGGCGTCCCGTGACGTCGCAAATGGTCCCAGGTAGTCGGCCCCGTCATCGCGTGGAACGGCGGCCGCATGTGTCACCGCCGATTCGGCCGGTCCCACGCGCACGAAGCGCCGGCCCATCCGCCAGCGGCGGTGCACGTTGTAGGTGGGAGAGAGCGAGGTGATCAACTCGGCTTCACGAACCAGCGCGCGCAGTTCCGAGCCCGTCGGCTCCCACTCAATGGCGTCAATCTGTTCAAGCATGCCGTCGCGCCGTCGAACAAACCCCGCCGAGTCAGTGAAGTGGCTGCGGACTCGCCGCTGCAGGGACGTGGACTTGCCGACGTAGAGCGGCCGGCCAGCCGCGTCGCGAAAGATGTAGACGCCGGGCGACGGCGGAAGATTGCGGGAGGCCCAGCGCGCCAACTCGCGCGCCCGCCGGGGGTGGCGGCCTTCAGGCCCCGCCGCAGCCGCCAATCCCCGCAGTTCGCCCAGGGTCCGTGCGCCCGTGGCCGACGCACGAGCCACCAGGAAGTCGAAGAGCTTGGCCGTGCCCCCCGCGTCGTCCAGCGCCCGGTGGGTTGGCGTGACGCGGATGTCCGCCGCTTCCAGCACGGTCGCCAAGCCGGTACCCGGCAAATTGGGCATCAGCGCGGCGCTCAACTCCATGGTGTCCAGGCCGTCGCCGGGAAACAATGGGCGCCCCGACCACACAGACTCGCGGTTCAAGTACCCGAGGTCAGTGGGAAGGTTGTGGGCAACCAGCACTCCGCCAGACTGGAAGTCTCGAAATTCGTCCAGGACCGTCTCGATCGGCGGCGCGTCGATCAGCATCTCGTCCGTGATGCCGGTGTAGCGCGTCACGAATTTGGACACGCGACCCGGTACGCGAACCAGGGAGGCGTAGCGCGAGATTTCGTTACCGGACCGCAGACGTAGCGCCCCGACCTCCAGGACTCGATGGCGACCGCCGCGCCCGCCGTTGGTCTCGATATCGAAGACAACGAACTCAGTTTCGCCGATGGCGTCCGACCGCTGCGACCAGGCTGCCAGCCCCCAGTGGCCCACGGCGACGGTCGCCAGCCGATCGTCGGCTTTCAGCAGCGGCACCAGGATTCGAGCGGCTATGTGTGCGCCGCCGGCTTCCACATGGAGTACAGCGCGCGCCAGCTGCTGCAAGGTCATGGGGCGTCCCGCCTCCTCCAGCGTTCTTACAGCCGCCTCGACCAGAACGCTGCGCCGGGCCGGCGCTTCGCTGTCCACGGTTCGGCCTTCCGGGCTCACTCGTCGGCGGAGCGGCCGCCGAACACCAGCGACCCAAATGCGCCCACGACCGCCACGATTACGGTTCCAAGCAAGGCGGTCCCGATGTCCACGATGGTGAAGTCGTCGACCAGCATCGTGGCCGCCCAGAAGACCAGCGCGCTGATGACGAAGTGCGAGAGCCCGAACGTCAGGAGCTTCAACAAGCAGCTGATCGGCTTGAGAACCAGCTCAAGCGCTGGCCGCACGTAGGAGTTCAGAACAGCGAGTGCGGCCGCCAGAGCAAATGTGGCCAGCCAGAACCGGTCGCTGCCACGCTCCGGCAGCACAATGCCGTTGTCCAGCAACTGCGTAACGGCCAGCACCGCGAAGAAGTTCGTGACCAGCCGGGCCAGCAGGAAGCTGATTTCGCGACTGAGCCAGCCCATGTCCTAGAAGCCGTGAACGGCGATGCCTCCGTGGGTCCTGGTGGGCTCTGCATCATTCCCATTGCGGGCGTGCGGTGGCAGGGTCGGGCTCTTCACCCGCAACCTCCTTCTACGCACAAGACCCGCGACAGTTAAGGCTAGCCCGCCTCCGGTTCCGTGACCTCCACGCCCACGATTTCCTCCAGGCGCTTGAACGTGGCGGCGGCGTCCAGGTCGCCCCAGCCCATCGACCGGATCTCCTGGTAGATCGCGTCCGCCTGGGCCGTGGCCACCAAGGGCACGCCGCTTTGACGACCCACGTCCAGCGCCAGTCCCAGGTCCTTCAGCAGCAGGTCGACGGCAAAGTTGGCGCTGTAGTCCTGCGGAAGGACCAGGTTCGGGATATCCACTTCCATGCAGCGGCTGGCGGCAAAAGCGCCCATCAGCGTGTCGTAGAGCTGGCGCGGGTTCAGGCCGTTCTTGACCGCCAGCACAAAGGCCTCGGCGTTGGCCTGGCGCACGCTGGCGATGATCATCTGGTTGGTCAGCTTGGCGATACAGCCGGTACCCGCAGGACCGAAGTGCTCAATCTTGCCGCCGATGATGTCCAGGATGTCGCTGCCCTGCGCGAATGACTCGTCGGAGCCTCCAACGAACACTGCGAGCGTCCCGGCCTGCGCGCCGCCCGGTCCGCCGCTGACCGGCGCGTCAAGGTAGTTCACGCCCTTCGCCGCCGCGGCCTCGGCGCACGCTTGGGCCGTGTCCGGGCCGTTGGTTCCGAAGTCGATCCATAGCTGGCCTTCGCGGGCGCTCTCAATCGCGCCGTCCGCGCCCAGCAGCAGCTCCAGCGAGACTTCGGGGGTCGGCACATTCACGCAGACCACGTCCGACTGCGCCGCCACCTCGGCCGCCGTGCTGGCGGCCGTGCCGCCGTCGGCCACGAAATCGTCGACCTTGCCGCGGCTGCGGTTGTGCACGATCAGGTCGTGCCCCGCCGCGCGCAGGTTGATCGCCATGGGCATTCCCATCTTCCCGAGACCGATGTAGCCGATTCGCATGTCGGTGTGTCCCCTCGCTGCCGTGCCTGGCGCTAGACCTGCGCCCAGGCGAGTTGGAACGTGCGCTTGCAGTTGCCGATTATCGCGTCCGCCGACTGGTCCGGCGCGGGCTTCATCTCGAACGAGACAAGCGGCATCGGCGTCGGCAGGTCGCGCTCGAAGTATCCGATCTCCAGCAGCGTCTTCAGATATGCCGTGAGTTCGGGCACGTCGTTCTCGCCCGCCGGATCCCCGAACACCGGGTGCTGGTCGCCGTACTGTGGATGCTCGCGATCGCGCATGATGCAGTTGCCGATGTGCGCCTGGATCAGATGCTCGCCGGCGGCCCGCAACGAGGTCGGCGGATCTTCGTCCAGCAGCGGCAGGTGGCTCAGATCCAGGCAGAGGCCGAAGTTTGGGGTAGACGCCCGGACCATCTCGCTCACGCGGACGCACAGGTCGATTGGACCTAGCAGAGAATTCTTCTCGATCGCGCGGTCGAATTGCTCCAGCGCGATCCAGATGTCCTGCCGGCCGGCGTAGTCGCACAGCTCGGTCAGCGACTCCACGACACTCGCCACCGCAGCCTCTTCGCCGCCGGGCGCCGGCGCCGAATTAGGCCCGTCCAGCAGCGTCACCATCGTGATGCCCAGTTCCGCCGCTTCGTCAATGGCGCCCTTGACCTGGGCCACTGCGTCATCCCGCGCGTCTGCGTCGGTCGAGGCCAGGTTCAGGCCTCCGCTGAGAAGCAGCGGGTGCGCCCCGTAGCCCAGGGTCAGGTGCGCGGCTTCAGCCAACCGGCGCATGGCCGCGCGCTGCGACGGATCGTTGATGCGGGCGATCTCCAGCGCGTGAAAGAACCCGTCCGCCGCCAGCGCTTCGGCAGCTTCCACGGCGTTCCCGTCGCCGCTCTGGAGGTCGGGATGCAGCATGAACTGCACGATCCCGATGTGCATGTAGGCCTCGGGCGGTCGATTCACGTCGGCGAACCTCTCTCAGTCGGTCGGGCGCGCGGCATCCCAATGGTGACGCGAGCCCATCGGGCGTGTCGAACTACTCGGTTGATAACGGCGCTCAGACGCCAACCGCCGCCGGCTCGTATTCCGGCAGGAACTCCTTCACGGTTTGGAATGCCTCGTCGATAGCCGCGGCGTCCAGCGAGGTCTTCGGCGGCGCCACCCAGGGCTCCATGATCCCCAGCCGGCTCAGCACGCCCTTGGCCGTGGCCTGCATGAACGGCGAGGGCCCGCTCAGCGCGCGCAGGAATGCGTGCTGTCGGTTCTGGGCTGCTGCCGCGGCGTCCAGGTCACCGTCACACCAGGCGTTATAGATCGCCGTCACCAACTGCGGCGCCACGTTGGGCGCGGGACCGGTCGTGCCGTCGGCCCCGGAGTTGAGCGCGTGCAGCAACGTCGCGTCGCCGCCCACGATCACTCGGAAGTCGTCCCCGCGCATCGCATCCAGGTAGTCCAGCAGGTTCTGCGGGCTGCCCGAACTGTCCTTGGTGCCCTGCACGCCCACGTCGCGCAGGCGCAGCAGCGTGGCCGCGTCCACCGACACCTTCGTCATTCCCGGAATGTTGTAGAGCAGCACGGGCACAGGCGATGCGGCGACGAGATCCTCGAAGTAACGCACGACTTCGTCGTTGCTCATCGGGAAATAGAACGGCGGGTTGACCAGCAGGCCGTCGGCGCCCAGGTCGCCGGCCTGGACGGCCTGTTGGTGCGTGCGCTCCACGCACGGCTGCCCGCAGGCCACGATGACCGGGACTTCGCCGTCAGCTTCCTCGACGCCCGCGCGGATCGCGACCGCGCGCTCGTCGTCGTTAATCGCCGCGAATTCGCCGGTCGTGCCCAGCAGCACGTAGCCGTGACAGCCGGCGTCCAGAACTCGTCGAGCCAATCTACGCATGGCGGGGCCGTCCGCCGTCAGGTCCGCGGTCAACGGCGTGAGCAAAGCTGGAATCACGCCGTGCAGGCGTTCCTGGAACCGGGTCATAGTGCGAGCGCCCCAATCGGGTCGGTGGCTCGAAGTATAGAGACCGCCGCCTCAGACGTTCGCCCGCGTCTGCCCGCCGTCCACGTTCAGGCAAGCCCCCGTCACCAGGCTGGCCTGGTCCGACGCCAGGAACGCCACCACCGCCGCGACCTCCTCGGGATGACCGAATCGCCCCATTGGGAAGTCCTGTCGCAGAAACTCCGCCATCCCCTCCGGGTCCGCCTGCATGGCCTGTTCCCAGCCGCCACCGGGGAAGATGATCGAACCGGGCGCCACCGCGTTCACCGTGATTCCCTCCGGCGCCAGCTCGCGGGCCATGGTCTTGGACAGGCTGTTCATGGCCGACTTGGCGGCGTTATACGTCGGCGGACCGCCCTGCTCGCGTCCGTAGATCGACGTGATGTGGATGATCCGCCCGGCCCCCTGCGCCCGCATGTGCGGCAGCGCCGCACGGCTGGCCCGGATGGCCGGCCACAGGTTGACGTCCAGCGTCGCGGCCCAGTCGTCATCGGTCGCTTCCCCGAACGTCCGGCCACCGGTCGATCCGCCCACGTTGTTCACCAGCACGTCCAGCCGTCCAAACGCGTCGACGGTCTGCTGGACCGCCTGCGCGGGCGACGCTTCCTCGACCATGTCCAGCTCAATCCCGCCCGCCTGCACCCCCGCCGCCTCAATCTCGCCAACCGTCTGTTCCAGGCGCTCCCGTCCGCGCGCCGTAATCGCCACGTTGCAGCCTTCCGCCGCCAACGCCAACGCAATCGACCGCCCAATCCCCCGGCTTCCGCCGGTGACAAGCGCGGCCTTCCCATTCAGTCCGAGATTCATGGGACCACTCCCTACGTGATGGTCTATCCAGGCTTCCAGCGGCGCGGCTTCGGCTCCGCCAGCCAGGCCAGCAACTCGTCCGGTGAGAGCGTGTTGATCACGTCCTCCGCCCGCAGCCAGGCCCTTCGAGCCGTCAGCACGCCGTAGCGCATGTAGGCCAGGCTGTCGGGATGGTGGGCGTCGCTGTTGATGGAGATGGGCACGCCCAATTCGGCAGCTCGCCGGGCAGTGGTGTCGTCCAGATCCAGCCGTTCGGGCGCGGCGTTGATCTCCAGCGCCGTACCCGTGGCGGCGGCGGCGGTCAGCACCGCCTCCACGTCAAACGTATACCCATCGCGCAGACCCAGCATTCGTCCGGTCGGATGGCCGATGATGTCCACGTGCGAGTTCTCGATCGCCGCGATCAGCCGCTCGGTCATCTGCTCGGGCGGCTGGTTGAAGTTGCTGTGCACCGAGGCCACCACCACGTCCAGGGACGCCAGGATCTCGTCGCTGAAGTCCAGGCTGCCGTCGGCCAGGATCTCCACCTCGCTCCCATGCAGCAGGCGCACGTCCGACGACGCCTCTCGCTCTCGCGCAATCTCCTCCGCCTGTTCCGCCAGCCGCTCCGCACTGAGCCCGTTGGCCACCAGCAGGCTGCCCGAGTGATCGGTCACCGCGAAATACGCAAGTCCACGACCTCTGGCGACCTCCACCATCTGGCCGATTGACGCCGCGCCGTCGCTCCACAGCGAGTGCCCGTGCAACTCGCCCTTGATGTCCCCAAGCTCGATCAGCCTCGGCAGCGCCCCTGCCTCGGCCGCCTCGATCTCGCCCCGGTTCTCGCGCAGCGCCGGGTCGATCCAGGGAAGGTCCACCGCCGCGTAAACGTCGTCTTCGGTCGCCGCCGGTCGTCGCTGCCCGCTGTCGGAGTCCAGGAACCCGCGCTCGTTCAGCGACAGCCCGCGCTGCAGCGCCCGCGCGCGAATCTCGATGTTGTGTTCCTTCGACCCCGTGAAATACGCCAACGCCGCCCCGAACTCGTCCGGCGCCACCACCAGCAGATCCACCTGGAACCCGCCGTTCACCAGCACCGCCGTCTTGGTCCCACCGGTACCAACCACCTCTTCGACATCCTCGGCGCCAATGAAGTGCTCCATGACCGGCCCCGGACGCTCCGCGGCCGCCAGGATGTCCAGGTCGCCGATCGTCTCCCGGCCCCGCCGCAAGCTCCCCGCGTACTGCACGGTCTGAACCCCCGGCGCCGCCTCCACGTGCGCGATCAGCCGCTCGGCAATTGGCAGCACGTCCCCCAATCGACGCCGTGCAATCCGCTCTCGGAACCGTCCAAGCTCCCGCAGCAGCCGGTCCTGTCGCTTGGCCCCAATCGTCCGAATGCCCGCCAGCCGCCCCTCGCGCGCGGCAACCTCCAGCCCGTCCACGCTGTCAATCCCGTGCTTGTTGTACAGCGTGGCGGCCGTCTTCGGACCCAGACCCGGAATCAACAGCATCTCGAAAACACTGTCGGGAATCTCGGCCCGCATCTCCTCGTACTCGTCCACGCGGCCCTTCGCCACAAACTCGCCCAGCACCCCCGCGATGCCCTTACCGATTCCGCGCACCTTGGAGATCTCGCCGCTCTCCACCAGTTCCGCCACGTCCGTGGTCAGCGAATCCACCCGCTGCGCCGCGTTCCGAAACGCCCGCACGCGAAACGTATTGGCCCCGCGAATCTCCAGCGCGTCGGCAAAGCCCTCCAGCAAATCAGCGGCCGCTTTGTTCAGCATCCTGCGGGGCCTTCAGGGTCGTCTGGGCTGTTCGTATTGTGACCGATTGCCCGCGCCCCGCGCAGGCGGCGTAGCATTCGTCCATGCGGTGGTTGGACGCGCTCGCTCCCGAACTCGAATACCGCGGCCTCGTCGGCGAGCGCCGCGCCTTGCTTCATCGCGTGCCCGTTACCTGGCGCGAACGGCTGCCGGCCGACACTTGGATGCGACTCTGCGCCGCCTCAGGCGTCCGCATTGCCTTCCGCACCGACAGCCCCACCATCGCCGTTCGCGCCGAATGGCTGTCCCAGCAGACCACCCGGGCCAACGCCGAAATCGACCTCTACCAAAACGGCGAGTTCTACGGCCAACTCCGCAGCCAGGGCCTGGGCGCCGCCGAGGGCGTGGTGTACGACGGACCCGCCCGTGACCGCTGCGTCGAGCTCTACATGCCGCCCTACGGCGAAATCAGGTTCGCGGGCGTCGGCGTGGCAGACGACGCCTGCATCCAGCCGCCCGCGCCGATGGACGGTCCGCGGCTGCTGTTCTACGGCGACTCCATCACCCACGGCAGCACGACCGCCCGGGGAGGCACGACCTATCCCGCGCGCATCGCCCGGCGCCTTGGAATCGACTTCATCAATCTGGGCGTCGGCGGCTCCGCCCGCGGCGAACCGGTCATGGCCGAAATCGCCGCCGCCGTGCGCGCCGACGTCATTGTGTTGGCCTACGGCGTCAACACCTTCGGCTCCAGCCACGAAGAGCCGCGCGCCTTCGAACGCACCTACGACACCTTTCTCGCCATCCTCCGCTGGCATCGGCCGGAGGTCCCCATCCTGATGGTCACGCCCCTCTTCCACACCTGCGAGTTCGAGCAGACCACCCGCGGCGGCGCCAAGCTCGAGGAGTACCGCCGCGTCATTCGCGAAGTGGTCTACCGTCGCCAGAGCTTCGGCGACGCCAACCTGATCCTGCTGGAAGGCCACGGCCTCATCGGCCCCGGCCAGGGCGACCTGCTGGCCGACCACGTCCACCCCAACGACGCCGGCTTCGCAGCCATCGCTGATGGTCTCGGCGCCCAGATCCAGCGTGTGCTCAGCCTCACGTCTGGCAAGACCTGACCGGGGCGAATCCCGCCCGGCTGCAATCTGCAACATGCCGGCTTCCAAGCCCCTTGAAACGGTGCATTGCTAGAGTTGTCGAGCGGTTCAGCCTCAGGGCGCTCGAGAGGTTGTGCCGAGTTCGTGTGGACGGTCAGCGAAAGGCGAGCCTCTAATCGCGACAGGGGACAAGAGCGTGGCGTCGCGGGGCAAGGAGCTCTACGTCACCAAGATCCGCGAACTGACCCGCGAGACGGCGAAGGGCGACTTTGTCGTGATCGACATACACAGCGGGGACTTCGAGGTCGATTCCGACGACCCGGCGGCAACGATGCGGCTGATGGAGCGGCGCCCGAACGCGATTACATGGGCGGAGCGTGTTGGCTATTCAGCCGCGTATAACTTACAGGGCGGGGTTCTGGCTCGCACGGAATGAGTGTCCGAAAAACGTGCAGAGCAGCTTTCACAGAGCACGCTTGGCTTGTGGAGCGGACAGCCAGCCTCATGACCGGGTGCATTCGTCGTTCGACCCACTCGCCCCGCCGCCCTACGCTTAGCCCGCCGATCCACCTCCGGAGTCGCTGCCCATGCTGAGGCTCAGCATCCTCACCCTCTCCTACCGTCAGGCCTTCGACGACGGCCGCATGGACCTGATGCGCTTCCTGGACACCTGTCGCGAACTGAGCGTGGACGGCGTCGACCTCCACGACTCCGCGTTCCCGGCGGAAGACCGTGCTTCGCTACTCGCCGTCAAGCGCGCCTGCCTCGACCGTGGTCTGGACATCCCCTGTATCGCCATCTCCAACAACTTCGCCCGCCCCGCCGAGGAGCTGCCGGCCGACGTCCAGCGCACCAAGACCTGGATCGAACGCGCCGCCCTGCTCGGCGCCCCGCAGGTCCGCGTCTTCAGCGGGAAGCCGTTTTCCGAGGATGACCGCGCCGCTTCCTGGGACCGGTGCGCCGACGCCCTGCGCGAGTGCGCCGAATTCGGAGCCGAGGCTGGCGTCGTCGTTTCCCTCCAGAACCACAACCACAACCAGATCGCGCCGGACGGCGAAGACGTGCTGCGCCTGATCCGCCAGGTGGACCACCCCAACCTGGGCCACGTGCTCGACACCGGCCAGTACGCCGGCTCCCCCGGCGCATCGGGCTTCGCCGACGACGAGCAGCGTGAAGGCCACGATTACCTGAACAGCATTGCCCTCACCGCGCCCCTGGCCACCGCCGTTCGCGCCAAGCTCTACCGCATCGCCACGGGCCAGGAAGAGTCGCTGGACTACGACACAATCTTCCGGACCATCCGCGGCGTCCGCTACAACGGCTGGGTCAGCCTCGTCTACGAGGGTCGCGACGATCCCATCGAGGTCATCCCCCTCGGCGTCCGCTTCCTCCGCGGCTATCTGCCCGCGGCGTCCACCTGAGGCCTTCGGCTAGCGCATCTCAATACGTAGCCGAAGTGGGCTCCCCGGGGAAGCCTCGGGGCGAGGCATTGCGGTGGCCCGGCATGGGCCATCCCTGACCGCCCATGGTCTGGTACTCGCGAGACTTTCCGCACAGCCAGAAAAACATCTCAGACGCATCCACGGCGTCCCGAAACTGCTGTCGCAATCCCCGCAGGACGAACGCGTAGTCGGCCTGGGCAAAGTCGAAGTCCGGCTCAATCACCCAGTCGCGGGCCGGCGGTGACGTGCGCCAGTAGTTGTACTTGAGGAGATTGCGGACGCCCCGCGCCGTCGATACGGAGCGCCGATGCCAGATGGAATAGACGGTGAGAAAGATTGAGCCGGCGGACGCGACGGTCTTGACGGCGTGTCGGAGGTTTCCGTAATGCCCCATCATGCTGGAGTGCTGGAACAGGAAGTGCGAGCCCGGCAGCACCTCGGTAGGCCCCATCTCGGCCGTGCATGCCTCGGGGTAGTAGAAGACTTGCAGGTAGTGCAGCGCGGGTCCGTAGCGTGACCCGCCGTCACGATGCCAGCCTTGCGCCGGCGCCGGCATGTGCACGCGGTGGTTGCTCATCAGAACGGGCGCCTCGAACCCCACGCCCAGCAGCGAGCGAACGGCGCCGGCGGCCGCGGGATTAAGGATCACGTTCTCGATAAACCAGTCCTCGGCCAGGATGTCGGTTGGCTCCAGGGACGTGTTGGTGTCCACGAAGGCGACGGTCTTGCGGTTGATCTCCTCCGGCACCACGCCGTCAAGGAGCAAATAGCCGTGTTTACAAAACTCCAGGACCTCGGTGTCGGTCAGCGTCGGCGCGATATGCGAGGTATCCATCAGGCGCTCCGAATCTTCTCAAGCACGAACTCGGCCCCGTAGGCATACGTGCGCGACTCGTCGAGCAGCAGCGCGAGGTTGGGGAACTCAACGATGCGCCAGCCGTCCCGGATGGCGTCCAGAACGGTTTGGTAGGGCCAGTCGTCGGGATCGTCCGCGCCGTCCGAGAGCTCGCCATCGGTGACCATCCGCATGCCGATCACCTGGGTGTCCAGGGCCGTGCCGGCGGCCTGCAGGTACAGCAGATCCTGCCGGCCATTGCCAGCGGCGGTCAGTTCGTCCCGAATGGTCGTGAGCGTGGACTCCTGCAAGGTTCCGGCGCGAAGCTCCGCGATCCCCTGATCGAGCTTCGCTGTGATCGCTTCGAGCCACATGGTCGTGTTCCCGGATCGTGTCGACGGATTGTCCCGCACACGTCGAGGTCTCGGGCGCCCGACCCGATCACCGCACGGCGTCGGCCTCCGCAGCCGCTCCCCGGCCGCGCGGGGATTGTCGCCCGCCAACTGCGCGCCTAGCATGGCGTGAATACGCAGCTTCCAGGGAACCTCTCACATCGCTGACCAACGCGCCCCCATTGGTGTCCTCGGCGCCGGCCTCATGGGCCACGGCATTGCCCAGGTATTCGCCGTTGCCGGGCACCCGGTGACGGTCCTCGACGCCAACCCCGCCGCCTTCGACGCCGCACGCAGCAAAGTCGCCCGCAACCTCGAGCTTACGCTCGAGTACGGCCTGGTCACGTCCGAACAGGCCGAGGCGGTCCCAACGCGCCTCAACTTCACCACCAACCTGGCCGACGTCGGCCACTCCGCCCTCATCATCGAAGCCGTCACCGAGTCCGTGGACGTCAAGCGCGCGGTCTACGCCGACCTGGCGCCCCACCTGTCGCCCGACACGCTGCTTGCTTCCAACACCTCGAGTATCCCGATCCACCTCATGGCGGACGCCACCGGGCGGCCCGACCGCTTCACCACCACCCACTTCTTCCGCCCGGCCTACCTGTGTCCCATGGTCGAAGTCACCAGGGGCGAGCACACCAGCGAGGCCACCGTGGAAGCCGTGCTGGCCCTCCTGCGCGGCGCCGGACTCCGACCCGTGCGGATCAACGTTGACCTGCCCGGACAGGTCGCCAACCGGCTGCGCCAGGCCCTCTTTCGCGAAGCGCTGGACCTGGTGGACCGGGGCGTCATTTCGGCCGAGGACATCGACGAGCTCACCGCCTTCTCCTTCTCGCCCCGCATGCCCCTCATGGGCGTCATGCGCGACCGCGACCTGGCCGGCCTGGAAATCGCCCTCAACGGCACCGAGAGCGTCTGGCCCGACCTGTGCAACGCCGACAGTGGGCACGACGCCCTGCGTCGTCTGGTGGAAGCCGGGCACTTCGGCCTCAAGACCGGCCGCGGCTTCTTCGACTGGTCCGACGTGGACTTCGCCGCGCAGTGGGAAACCCTGGAACGCCAGCAGCTCGAGATCTACGCCACCCTGCGCAAAATTGGCGCCTGGCCGGTCTGATCAGGAGCTTCGACCGCCGCATTCGCAGGGGTCTAGGCCACGCGGCTCGGAGCGTCCCTGGTTCGCGCGGTATCCTTTCGCGGTCACTGTCGGTCAGGCACTCGGAGGCACAGCATGCATCTTGCGCGTTACAGCGTGGGCGGCGAAGTCCGCCACGGAATCGTTGAAGGCGACACCATCGCCGAAATCTCGGGCGACCTCTTCGGCGACCTGGAGCGCACCGGCCACACGGTGGCCCTGGCCGACGTGCAGCTTCTGACGCCCACCTCGCCAACCAAGATCGTCAACCTGGCGGGCAACTACCTCAGCCACATGGGCGACTCGCCGCCCTTCTCCCGCCCGCAGCCGTTCCTGGCGCCGCCCTCCTCCGTTCTCAACCCGGGCGGCACCATCGCCTGGCTCAAGGGCTGCGAGAGACTCGACTACGAAGGTGAGATGGCCGTCATCATCGGCAAGCGCTGTTCTCGGGTCAGCGAAGACGAAGTCAAGGACTACGTCCTGGGCGTCTGCGCCGCCAACGACATCAGCGAGCGCATCTGGCAGAACGGCGAGACCAACGGAGAGCCGGACAGCCAGTGGTGGCGCGGTAAGGGCGCCGACACGTATTCGCCGTTCGGGCCCTGGGTCACCACGGGCCTGGATTACGGCAACCTGGAGATGACCACGCGCGTCAACGGCGAGGTGGTTCAGCACACCAACACCAGCGAGTTGATCTTCAACGTTGAACAGATCGTCAGCTTCGTCTCGACGTACATGACGCTCGAGGCGGGCGATGCCATCTTCACCGGCACCTCCGGCAGCACCGAGCCCATGAAGAGCGGCGACGTGACGGAAGTCGAGCTGGAAGGCAACGGCACCCTGACCAACACCGTGGGTTACCCCGAATAAGGCGAACCGCTGCGTCGAATACTTCGACGCGGAAGTGAAGTGAACCGGGACGCCGCAGGGGCACGAGCCTCTGCGGCGTCCCCGCTTCGATCAACGCTGCCTATGCCGTATGTCGCCGCGAAGACTGGCGGGCGCTTCGCTCTGCCCTTGGCATGCGGATTGGGTTTCCCTTGACTCGCGGAAGCGACTGACCAACAATCTCCGCAATGCTCCCCGCCCTTCGCTGCCTTTGGCAGTGAATTGGCGGGGCTATTTGTAGCGAGACTCTATGCCTGATCGCGTTGTCGTCTACGTTGACGCCGAGAATACGCGGATGGGCGCAAGAAACGCGTTCTTTCCTCGCGGCGCGCATTTCACCGACGGCCAGTTTGACCCACTGGCCATCGGTAAGCTTCTGATCCAGCGGGCGCCCTCCGGCTTCGATCGGGAACTCAAGCAGGTACGCATGTACTTGAGCAGGCCCGACGCGCGGAAACATCCGAAGAACTACAGAGCGCACATGAGGCAGTGCGCTGCGTGGGAGTCGTCGGGCGTCTCTGTGGAGTGGCGACCGTTGCGATATCCACCAGATTTTCCGGCCTCCAAGCCGCAGGAAAAGGGTGTCGATGTCCAGTTGGCGGTCGACCTTGTCACGCACTCGATCAGTCGATACTTCGACGTGGCGATAGTCGTCTCGACCGACACGGACCTTCGTCCGGCGCTCGAGTGGGTCGCCCGGCGCTCCAACCCGGGTCCCCGAGTTGAACTGGCGGCGTGGAGAAGCCCAACAAGCACTCGACGGATTGACGTAGCGTCGCCCAGAAGAACCTGGTGCCACTGGCTGGACCACGACGATACCTGGAAGTCCGCGACGATACGGACTACACGCGAGCCGGCCGACGGTAAGGACTGGTAGCAGCACCAGGCACTGAGTCTTAGAGCAGGGAATTCGACGGCCGCGTCCAACCGTGTCAGCGCATCGGCTGCATATCGTCCATCGGCGGCCCGCGTTCCTCGCCCGATGTGGACTCCGCCTTCATCGCGTTCCGCCCCATTTCGTCGGACCCGCCAAAGATAATCGGCAGACTCAACGCAATCAGCATCACCAGCGCCCAGATCGCCGGCGCCGACGTCTGCAACTGCCGGCGTCGCCGTCGTGCTCGAGCTTCAAGTCGCGTGCGTCGCGGCTGCCACCACGGGTTGTGCCGAGCCTCGAGATAGTGGAATCCCACGCCGAGCACGGCGCCATACACAAGGTGACCGACCAGCGAGGCCGTCCTCGGCGCCGCGCTGTCCGCCGCCCAGTCCGGTGTGTTGCCAGTCAGCACCGCGAACAGCGTGTTTGGCCCAACAACCCACAGGAAGAAGCCGAATGCGACGCCCCAGCCCACCGCCGACCCGATGCCATACGTCTGCCGCCGAAACAGCAGGCCATATACCGCGCCCCAGATGATGGAAACCACGACATGCACCAACACGCCGACGGCGGTGTTGTCGGCCCGCATTAGCTGGGCGATGCCCTCGAACGACCCAAGTCGCGCCAGCATCACCGTGTAGAACAGCCCGCCGAGAAGCCCCGCGGCTGATCCGCGCCCCAGCACCCGCAGCCCCTCCGTGCCATACCCCTCGTCATCGTGTGAGGTCGCTTCGGCGAACAGGACCCGCCAGGTCACACTCAGCCATTGGTAGGCCAATCCCAGGACTCCGCCAAAGAGCAGATACGCCAGCAGGCCGGGGAAGGCATCGTGAGCAAAACCCATCCCCCACGGCAGCATGCCCCTCGTGGCGAGGCCGACGATGGTCATGGGAACCAGGATCCAGGCCAGGAAGCCGAACACGACCCCTCGCACCAACGCCGCACCCGCGCTGTCGCGCACGGTCGGGACAATCGCCGCGAACGCCATCCCGGTCCCGGCGCCAATGCCCAGCACCCCCAGCCAGAGCGCGCCCGATGGATCGTGATTGTCGATGCCGGCAAAGTGGCCAAGTAGCCCCTGGTCCTCCAGCGCTTTGCCGGTCAGTGCGGCTCCCGCAACGCCCGCGAAGAGGCCTCGCACCACGGCCCCCGCCGTTGGCCGTTCGAACGAAGACCGCCGCCACAACAGCAGGGCCAGGCTGGTCGTCACGCCGTACTGCAGGTGCCCCAACAGCATCGGAAACGTCTCTTGCGCGGAGGTCAGGTCCCAGGCCAGCGCCTCGCGGCGGATCAGCAGCGGCGCCAGCGTCAGCGGCCCGATGATCCACCAGACCGCGCCGTAGATCAGACCCCAGAACAGCAGGTCGCCCGCGCTGTGCTGCTGGCGTCGAATCAACGCCGCGAACCCGGCGCCGATGATGCCCGCCACGACCATGTGCACGATCCAGCCGCCGACTGCCGATGGCGGCAGCCGGACCAAAGCGGCGATGGACTCGATGACGCCCAGGTGCCGCATTACGAGGCCGTAGACGATCCCGCCGGCTTGTCCGGCCAGGGCGCCGGCCAGCAGCCAGGCCGCCAGGTCGTTGCGCCGCATCACGTCGTGCGCTCCCGCTCCGCGGTTGGCTGCGCGGCGGCGTCGTAGCGACCGTCCGCCGCTGTCGTCATCACGATGTCCCGCGGAAACACCAGGTCCAGCGCCCAGTCCAGCGCCACCCGCGCCTTGCGTTCCAGGCCCGGGAGCTTGCTCAGGTAGATCGTGCGCCACATGAACCAGGCCAGCAGCCCGGAGAATTTGTGTCCCCAGAGTTCCGCGGCCGCGGTTCGATGCCCCAGCCCCACCAGCGACCCACTCGCTCGGTAGCGGAACGGCTTCAGCTGGCGGCCGTCGATAGTCGCCACGATGTTCTGCGCCACCCGCGTGCCCTCGCGTAGCGCGTGCTGGGCGGTCGGCGGACATGGTCGGCCCTCGTTCGTGAGGTCTGGAATCTGCGCCGCGTCGCCCACCGCCCACACCCCTGGCGTGTCGGGCGCCTGCAGCGTCGCGTCCGCCACCACTTGTCCGGCCCGGTTCCTTTCGCAGCCCAGGGTGCGCAGGATCGGGTTGGGCTGATTGCCCGCCGTCCAGACAAAGGTCTCGCACGGGATCGTGGTGCCGTCGTTCAGGGTGACGAACCCTTCGTTCGCCGCGGCGACCCGGCAACCCAGCCGGAACTCGATCCCGCGGGCGCTCAGCTTCTCCAAGGCGTAGGCGCCAAGCTCGGCGCTCAACTCCGGCAGGATGCGGTCGCGCGAGTGCACCAGCACGAACCGCGCGTCACCGGGACCAAGGTTCTGGTAGTAGCGCCTGACGCTCGATACCAGGTCGAACAGCTCGGCGATGGTCTCCGCGCCCGCGAACCCGCCGCCGGCGACGACGAACGTCAGCAGCCGCTGCCGCACCACGGGCTCCGTCTCGTGGTCGGCGCGTTCCAATTGCGAAAGCACCCGGTGGCGAAGTCCCACGGCGTCTTCCAGCGTCTTGAGGGTGATCGCGTGCTCCGCCAGGCCCGGCAGGCCATGGAAGTTCGGGACTGACCCCATCGCCAGCACCAGGTGGTCGTAGGGCACCGCTTGCGGCGTCGTGGATCGGCGGCTGCGCACCGTCACCTGGCGCTGTTCGGTGTCGATTCGTTGCACGTCGCCGTGGATGAAGTTGGTGAACGGGCAGGCCGCGCGAATCGGAGCCGCGATGTGCTGCGCTTCCAGCGCGCCGGAAGCCACCTCCGCCAGCATCGGCGTGAACAGCAGGAAATTGCTCTGGCTCACCAGCGTGATGTCCAGGTCTCGCCGTCGGCGGGTCATGCGCTCCAGCGTCTGTGCCGCGCTCATCCCGCCGAAACCGCCGCCCAGCACCACGATGCGATGCACGCGATCCTCCGCGCGCTCGCCCGGACGGACCAACACGGCGCCGCCGCCCCACCGCTGCACGGCCCAGTACAAGCCGCCGATGGTCAGCGCTCCGTACAGCATGTGCCCCATCAGGCTGGGAAATCCGGCCGACGCCACGGCGATAGACCAGTCGGGCACCTGCCCTTCCGCTAGCGGACGGATCGTCAACGGTCCGGCAATCCAGCCCAACAGTCCAAACGTGACGCCCAGCGTGATCTGGGCCGCGTAGCTGCCCGGCTCGTGCCGGTACTGCAGACCCGCGCCGGCGCCGATAAGGGCGGCGAGCACCAGGTGGATGACCAGCCCGGTCCCGCTTGTGGACGTGCCCGCCAGCCCGGTCACTTCCACGCGCATTTGCTCGGCCTGCATCGCCAGCGCGAACACGATGCCGGCCAGCAGCCCGGCCAGCGCGCCAAACAGAACTTCGCGACGGGCCAGGACGGCTACCAATCGCACGGCGCGACTCCCGCATCGGGCTTCATCCGATTGTGGCAGCGTCGAGTGGACGCTGACGAATTCACTGTGGTCCGCCGCCTATCCGTTCGCCGCGGGGCCGACGTCGCACCCATCCGTTGACGCCTCTCCGCCCGGCGTCGCACGCTCCACGCATGCTCCGAATGCAGACTGCTCTCCTCGGGTTCGCGCTGTTGGCGCTCGGCGTGGTCATCATCCTTATGATCGCGGGCGCGGTTCCCGCCGAACGCTCATCCGTCCTGGGCGCCCTGATCGCCGCTGAGCCGACGGCGGCGACCTCGGCCCTCGCGCCAACCGTCACGCCAATCGATTCCCCCGTCAGTTTTGACGGCCTGCGCCCTGGCCAAACCGAAGCCTTCGGCCTTCGGGAGGGTCTCGTCATCGTCAATGCGATCTACGACGGCACGGTCGAACCCTTCACCGCCGCCCTGCGATCCCTGGACGATCCCCAGGCCGACTCAATCGCCCCCATCACCATCATCCCGCCGCTCGACCGCCAGGGCGCCGCCGCCGCCCGGATCACCAGCTCTGGCAACTACATCGTCAATGTCGAGCGCGCCGAAGGCGAATGGGCCGTCACCATCGCCCAGCCGGGCGACGCGGGCGGCGCGGGCTGAGCGCCTCGATAGCCCCGCGAGGTGACCGTCGCCCCCCGCTATTTCTATACTGAGCTGCCGCACCCGGACGGATAGAGGCCGGACATGGATCCCAGTTGTCTGCAATACGCCCTGACCGACGACGAGCGCGAAGCTTTTGACCGCGACGGCTTTCTGGTCGTCGAAGACGCTGTCCCCCAGGACCTGCGCGAATCGTTGATCGAGACCATCGACGATCTGATGGAAAGCGGCGTCCTTGAAGAAGGCCGCACCGACAAGACCATTACCCAGCGCATCAACAAGCTGGGGTTCATCCACCTGGACCGGTCCTTCTTCGACATGGTGGCCCACGAGCGCTTGCTGCCCAAGGTCTGGGGCATCCTCGGCTGGAACATCTACCTCTATCACACCCACCTGGCCGTCACCGGCAGAGAGCCGGGCGCCTACGAGCCCGCCGCGCGCGCCTGGGGCTGGCACCAGGACTCCGGCCAGATGAACCGGGACATGGAAACCAACCCGCGCCCGCGCATTTCGCTGAAGGTCGGCTACTTCCTGACCGACGTCAGCAACGAAGGCATGGGTAACTTCTGGGTCGTTCCCGGAAGCCAGCTGTCCAACACCCTCCCCGCGCCCGGCGAGGGCGAGGTCCAGCCGGAAGGCGCCATCCCGGTCAAGGTCAAGGCCGGCACCGCCGTTATCTTCGACCGCCGCATCTGGCACGCCGCCACGCCAAACTTCTCGGACGTGACCCGACGGGTCCTGTTCTACGGCTACGGCTACCGCTGGATCCGCACACGCGACGACATGGAGTTCCCGCAGGACTGGTACGACGACTCGCACGCCATCCTGCGGCAGATGATGGGCCACTCCACCAACGAGTTCGGCCGGTCCTCACCCTCTGACGCGGATGTGCCGCTGAAGGTCTGGCTCGAAGAGCACGAGCAGATCCAGCGCGAGAAATCCCTCGTCGGCTAACCGCGCGGCATTCCCTCACAGCTGAAATAGCCCGGCTCGTCGCCAACCCGCCTCTCGGCGGGTTGGCGACCCGAGCGTGAGCATGTTGGTACGGGCCAGCCCCGGCCGCGCCGTCGTGATTCCTCGCCGGTTCACGAAGCGAGCGGTGCTTGCCTGCAGTATTCATTCAGTGTACAATAGACCTGATGTTTCCGCAACCCGATTTCCGCATGCCCGTTTCCCCGACCGCTGAACCGCGCCTCCGTTCCCTCGCCAGGAAGCGCCGCTCCGCGTTCGCCCCGTCGACCAGTCGCCCTACCGTCCCGGGACTCGACCCCGAGCCGAAATCAGGCAGAGTCGCCCTGCGCCATTCACGGGCCTTTCGACACCCCGCCGCGCCTCAAGAGTTTTTTAGAAAAAACTCCTATTCGCGCGAGAGCGCCGTTTTCGCCGCGCTTCGACGCCCCTCAGACCATCGCCTGGTCGGCCAGCTCCAGCGCCTCGTCCACCACCGCCAGGCCCTCGCGCAATTCCTCCAGCGTGATGGTCAACGGCGGATTCACCATCACCCAATTCCAGCGCGTCATCGTCGCCACGCCCCGCTCAAGCATGAAGGCGAACATTTCCTTCATGACGCCGTAGTTCTCGAACGCCGGGTCGATCTGCGGCACCAGCGGCTCGCGGGTTTCACGGTTGCGCACCAGCTCCAGCGCCGAGAACAGGCCAATGCTGCGCGCCTCGCCGATGCTCGGGTGCCGCGCCGCCATCGCCGCGTAGTCGTCCTTGAGCGTCTCACCCAACTCCGCCACCCGCTCCGGAATGCCTTCTTCACGGTAGGCCTGGATCGTCGCCAGCGCGGCCGCGCACGCCAGCGTGTGCGCACCGTACGTCAGTCCGGCCCACAGGGGATTGTCCTCGAAGTGGTGCGCGATCTCGTCCGTAACAACCACCGCACCCAGAGGCACCGATCCCGACGTCAGACCCTTCGAAATGGTCATGATGTCGGGCTCCACGTCCCAATGCTCCACGGCAAACCAGCGGCCGGTGCGACCGAATCCGGTCATCACCTCGTCGGCGATCAACAGCACGCCGTACTCGTCGCAGATCTCGCGCACCCGCGGCAGATAGCCGTCCGGCGGCACCACCACCCCGTTGGCCCCGGCAATCGGCTCCACGATTACCGCCGCCACGTTGTCCGGGCCCTCCACCCGGATCACCTCGTCGATGTCGTCGGCGCACCGCATGTCGCACTGCGCCTGCGACGAACAGAACCGACAGCGGTACTGGTAGGGATCGGCGGCCCGCACAATGCCCGGAATACCCGGCTCGGTGGCCCAGCGCCGCGCCTCACCGGTGAGCGAAAGCGCGCCGTAAGTTGAGCCGTGGTAGGAGCGGCGGCGTGCCACGATTTTCTGCCGGCCGGTGGCCAGCCTGGCGATCTTTACCGCGTGATCCGTCGCCTCGGCGCCGCCCAGGGTGAAGAAGGTCTTGCACAGCGACCCCGGCGTGATCTCCGCCAGTTCGCGCCCCAACTCACCGCGCGGCTCCGAGGCGAAGCGCGGGTTGACGTAGCAGAGCTTGTCGGCCTGCGCCTTGATGGCCTCCACCACCGCCGGGTGCTGGTGCCCAATGTTGACGTTCATCAATTGCGCGTTCAGGTCCAGGTAGCGCCGTCCGTCGTGGTCGTACAGGTACGACCCCTCGGCGCGCTCCACCGCCACCGGGCGCACCGCACCCTGCGCCGCCCAGTCGAAGAACGTGTATTCCCGGTTCAGCTCAGCAATTTCGGCGGCCGTTGGTCGGGCGCTCATCGTCATGGTCATGGCGTCGGCTCCAGGAATAGCGGCGGGGACCTTCTCGGACGCTCAGCCTACTGAATAATCCGCGTCGGTATGCCTGCGAGCTGCTCGATTCTCGGTACGTGGCGCCTAGTCTTGCGGCGGCGGGCTCGTGAACGACCAGACCAGCGCAGCGACCCAGCCAACGAACGTCCACCCCAGGCAGAAGCTAAGCAGGAATATCGGAAGCCTGTTGTGGTGCTCTCGGAGCACGGCGATCAAAGTTGGAAGAAAGTACGAAACGATGACAATGAGAAGGATGATCAGACCGGTAAGACCTTCCATGCTCGCTCCGTGCCAGTGCCGGGTAGCTTTCCAGGCGTCCCCGCGGTTCAGTCGCGCCCCTTGGCTAATCTAGGTCAGAGTCGTCGGCGAGACTTGGTCAGGGGGATCGGGAATGAGCACTGCAGATCCGGGGCGACTCGAGGATCGTCGAGCGACGCGTGCCCGTGTGACTGCCCGGGTCGAAGTCAGCGCCGCCACGGAGCGCCTCGTCATTGTCAGCGACTTGCATGGGTATCGGGAGCCGCTCGAGGCCATCGACCGATGGCTGAATCAGGTGTCGGAGCCCTTCCTGGTATTCGTCAACGGCGACATCTTCGAAGGCGGTATCGACGGCCTCTACGCCGTGGAGTGGACGATGCGCCGCGCCTTGGGTCGCACTACCCGCGGCAACCACGACAGCGCGATCTTCGAGTACCTCGGAGCCGAGCCGCCGCCAGGGGAACGCGCGCCCGGAGATACCGAACTCGGGGCTTACCTGGAAATGACGCAGGACCAACTCGCGTTCGTGCAGTCCCTGCCCGACATCCTGGATGTGCACTGGCGGGGCCATTCCCTGCGGCTCATGCATGGCCACTTCAATGTACGCACTCCGGAGCCCACCAACTGGCGACTTCGGCCGGCTGAGCTGTCGGACCTCTTCGCTGATCCAGCCGTGGATCTGACGGTGATCGGGCACACCCACTATCCCTTCGTCAGCCAGGGCGCCGCCGGAGCGTTGGCCAATCCCGGTACGGTCGCGGCGCCGCTGTTCCGCTACCGGGACCCGAGCGGACGGGAGATCGACCGGCGCGTCGACGACCCTGATTTATCGATCAGTGACAACCGTCCCTCATTCCTCTCGGTCACCGAAGCGGACGGCCGGCTTCAGCCCACGATCGAGCGCTTCGACTACGACCGCGAAGGTCTGCTCAGCCGCCACGCGGCCCGCGACGGTCTGAAGATGCCACTCGACATTCGCCGCGCCTGGATCACGAAGGCCCGGGCGCCCTGACCGCCGGGCTGCCGGCCGCTGACCTAGTTCCGGAACGCCGGCTTATCGGCCTGACCGGGCCGCAGGTAGCCCCAGCGACGCAGCTTCTCCCAACTCTCTTTCGGCGTGCCCTTCATGTACTCGGTGACCATCCAGTCGCCGTAGTCGTTCACGGGGATGCGGCCCAGCACTCCTTCTAACTCCATGTAGAAGTCCCGTGCCCGGTCGTTCTCGCTGTCGATCAGGTTCTCCTGCTCGGTCGGATCCTCGGCCAAGTCGTACAGCATGTCGCGGCCGTCGCTGGTCCAGATGTACTTCCAGTTGTCGCGGTAGTAGGCCCGCTGCGCCCGGAAGAACTGGCGCAATTCAAAGGCCCGGCCCTGGCGAGTGACACGCTCCAGCATGTTCACTGGAAAGGCAAACTCGCATAGCGCATAGCTTCGGACGTCGCCATCTCGAGCGCGAAGCAGACTGTGGCTACTCTCGCCGAGCCACTCCTCTTGACGCTCCGCGCCGATCAGGTCATAGATCGTGGCAACCACGTCATGGGTCTGTGTGAGTGCCGAGATCCGAGTTCCCGCCTCGAACGCCGCCGGATACCGCACGATCAGCGGCACATGGGCCACCGCCTCGAACACGGTCAGCTGGTGGTTCCAATATGGAGGATGCTCCTCAATCACGTCGCCGTGATCCGAGGTCACCACAACCATTGTGTCGTCCAGCGTTCCGGCGTCACGCAGGTAGCCGATGACCCGGCCAATTAGGTCGTCCACGTAGGCGGCTTCGCCGTCCATCAGCGCGTACAGCTTGTCGCGAACGTCGTCCGGCATCCCGCCCATGCGCGAAGGATCGGCGAAACCGCCTTGTTGCCGGTTGAGTTCGCGGGCCTCTTCGCGACTGACGTCCGGCGCCCAGCGCGAGTGCCACGGCTCGGGCGCGATGTAGGCGGTGTGCGTATCGTTGATGTTGACGAACATGAAGAACGGGCGCTCGTCTTCCTCATGCCCGCGCAGCCAGCTGAGCATCTGGCGCACAACTTGTGCGCCGCCCTTGTCCTGGTCGGGCGCGCCGAGCGGCGGCAGCACATAGCTCCAATCCATGAAGCCGCGGTGCAGCGCTGACGAGGCGCTCATGTAGGCGTTGTTCGAGATGCCCACGGTGGCATACCCCAACTCGGTCAATTCCTCGCCGATCGTGGGGTACTCCTCGCTTAGACGCTCATAGCGGCCGTCGGCTCCGTGGGTGCTGGCGTAATGGCCGGTCATCATTGAGGCGTGCGACGGCAGGCACCACGGCGCGGAGGTGATGTTGCGTTCGAAGACGGCACCCTCCGCCGCCAAGTGGTCCAGGACCGGAGTCACCCCACGCGGGTCGCCGTAGGCCCCAAGGTTGTGGGGCCGCTGCGAGTCCATGACAATCCAGAGGATATTCGGGCGACTGGCCATGCGTGCGCCCTCCCAGCGGGCGTGACGGGCGGGAGTGTAGCGAACCGGGTGTGCTGAATTAGGCTGCGGGCGAGGGACCGTCGGCGCTTTCTGGAACGGAGGCACTCCAATCCGAATCACCAACATCCGCCTCACGGAACTGCACGGCAATTTCGAGTCCGAGGGCGACTTCTGGGAGGAGCGCCTGGTGCGGCCGCTGGATGTGTATCCCGAACACAAGCGGGATCCCGATCAGCACATCCCCAAGGCGCGCAATGCCGACGGCGCCCATGACCTGTCGTGGGTCTTCGTAACCATCGAGACGGACGAGGGCGTGAGTGGCATGGCCGGGCCGATCGACGTGCCGGACGCTTTCATCATCGACACGCAGATCACGCCCTTCATCCTGGGCGCGGATCCGCTGGCCAGCGAGCGGATCTGGGACCAACTCTATCGGTACATGATTCACGGCCGCAAGGGCTCGCCGATGTTCGCGCTGAGCGCTATCGACACGGCGCTCTGGGACCTGAAGGGTAAGTGGCTCGGCCAGCCGCTGTACCGTCTGCTGGGCGGGCCGGTGCGGAAGTCGATACCGGCGTACGCCAGCGCGCTGGGCTTCTCAATCAAGCCCGAGCGGGCGGCCGAACGCGCCCGGCAGTTCGTGGCCGAGGGCTACCGGGCGACCAAGTGGTTCGTGCGCTACGCCCCCGACGACGGCGAGGCGGGCGCGCGGCGCAACGTGGAGTTGATGAGCACTCTGCGCGAGGCGGTGGGCGACGACGTTGACGTGATGATCGACGCCTGGAGCAGTTGGAACGTGCGCTACACGCTGGACATGGCGCGGCGCATGGCTGAGTACCGCCCGTACTGGATCGAAGAACCGGTCAAGTCCGACGACATCGCCAACTACGCACGCATTCGAGCGGCATCTCCTGTCCCGATCTCGGGTGGCGAGCACGAGTACACGCGCTGGGGCACGCGCGACTACATGAAGGCTGGCGCGGTGGACATTTACCAGGCCGACACGATGTGGGCCGGCGGCGTCAGCGAGATGCTCAAGATCGCGACGATCTGCTCGGTCTACGACGTGCCCCTGATCCCGCACGGCGCGTCGGTTCCCGTCAACGCCCATCTCAGTGCGGCCTGGCCGCAACCGCTCTGCCCCTACGTCGAATACCTGGTGAAATGGAACGAATTGCGGCAGTTCTTCTTCAAGGATCCCGTCGTGCCGGTCAACGGCATCATTAGTCCGCCCGACGGACCCGGCGTCGGCGTGGCGATCGACGAATCCAAGGTGACTGCCGAGCGAGAACTGAGCTGGCGCGAGGCCTAGCCCGACGCCTGCCCGCGGATCACGGCGATTTCGTCGGCGCTCAGATAGGGCGGATCGCCAGTCGGCGTGTTGGCCGCGATGTCACCGGCGTTTGACAGTCCTACGATGCAGGTCGACGCCGCCTCATGGCCTAGCACGAACCGGATTGCCGTTTCGTACGCCGGTTCGTCGCGCAGGTCGGCGATGTCCTGGATGCGTTCGCGAGGACCGGCGGCGTCGGCCAGGCGCTCGCGGAACATCTCAGACTGACGCCAGTCGCTGGCCGGCAACGCGGCCAACTCATCCTCACTCAGCAGAATAAGTCCGTTGGCGAACGGCGAGCGCGCGAATACACCAGTTCCGTGCTCTGCGGCCAGCGGCAGCAGTTCATCGCCCGCTCCGTCGTCCACGGCGTTGTAGGGCGTTTCGACGACCGGTGCGCCCCAGCGACGGATAGCTTCCACGGCAGTCTCGGGCTGGCCGGTTCTTGCCGAGATGCCCCACCAGCGGATCTTGCCGGCGGCCTGCAGTTCCTGAAGCACGGCGAACGGCGCCTCGTGCTTGACGATGTGCAGCGGCGGGTCGTGCAGGAGATAGGCGTCGATGTACTCGGTGCGCAGGCGGCGCAGGGCCAGGTCGCAGGCGTCGCGAATGCGCTTGGGTGAATAGTCCCGCGGCTGCTTGGCGCCCTGAATGGACTGCGCGCCGTCGGTTCCGGGCAGGTAGCCGACCTTGCTGATGATGAAGGCGTCGTCGCGGCGGCCGTACAGCGCCTCGCCCAGCAGGACCTCGCTGCGACCGTTGCCGTAGACCTCGGCGGTGTCGAAGGTGGTGATGCCGGCGTCGAACGCCTGCTGCACCAGCCGGACTCCGTCCCAGGCGGGAAAGTCACCCCAGGCTTGGCCGCCGATCTCCCAACAGCCCATGCAGATGGCGCTTACCTGATCGCCCGTCGCTCCCAGGCTCCGCATTTCCATGTCTGATCTCCCCGGTTCTACATCGGCCGATTGACGAATCTTCTAAGACAAGGGTCCAAACCGTGCGGAGGGGCTGCGAACTGCTCGCAGCCTGCCGAGACTTGCCCCGATGCCGAATCGCGAGCATAGACAAAGCCGCGAAGCGAAGACACGCGGCGTGACCTTACCTGTAGTGAAACTGCGTCGCGCCGCGAGGGGTCTTTGACCTAGAGTCGTAACGCCACGTGGCGGAGACGACACATGCAGGATTCGGGCCAGCGAGACAGCCCTGCGGCCAGCCGCCGGTACGTTGCGCTGCTGCGCGGCATCAACGTGGGCGGCAATCGCAAACTGCTCATGCGGGACCTGGCCGCGATGTTCGTCGCGGCGGGGTGCGCCGACGTTCGCACGTATATCCAGAGCGGCAACGTCGTCTTCTAGGCGGCGCCTGCGCTGGCGGACGGGCTGTCGAAACGGATTGACGCCGTGATCAATGAGTCTCGCGGCTTCCAGGTCCCGGTGGTCATTCGGACGGCGGCAGATTTCGACAGGATCGTCCGCGGTAACCCGTTCCTTGCCGCCGGTGCGAACCCGGCCAGGCTCCACGTCGGGTTCCTGGCTGCTGCGCCTGAGCCGGAGCGTATTGCCAGACTGGATCCAGACCGCTCACCGCCGGACGCCTTCGATGTGCGCGGAGACGAGGTTTACCTGCACTTTCCCGCCGGCGTCGCGCGGTCAAAGCTCGACAACGCCTACTTTGACCGCACGTTGAACACAGTTTGCACCATTCGCAACTGGCGCACGGTCTGCAAGCTGCATGAGATGGCGAGCGGCGGTTGAGGACCGAGCTTCCGGTCTTGCGGCGAGATTGGGACATGAGATCGGCCAGTGGGAGCGCCGGCACCTCAACCAAGCGCTGTTGCGCGCGGCGGGCACTTGACTTGCGGCGGAACGTTAGCTACTGAACGAAGCCCCCGAGGATGTGCCTGGTGGACACATCCCCGGGGGCGGGTGCGAATGGCGCAGTCGCGCGGGGGAGGGGTTACGCGACTAGGCCG
>DAOUIX010000196.1:0-12571 GCA_034423235.1 Chloroflexota bacterium
CTTCTGTTTCAGCATGTCATTCATCAGCCGGCGCATCGAGGGCGCCCTCGGCGTCGGCCGGCGCTAACCCGCACCGCGTAGGAGTTCAGCCATGGCGGAATCCAACGGAGTTCAATCAGCCGTCGATATCCCCGCGGACAAAGCCGAAATCCTCGCCCGTCCGCTGGAAGAGCGTGACGACATCGTCGTCTGCGAAAACGTCCACAAGTGGTTCGACGACTTCTGCGCCGTGCGCGACGTCAGCATGCGCGTCAAACGCGGCGAAGTGGTCGTCATCTTCGGCCCCTCGGGATCCGGCAAATCCACCTTCATCCGCATGATCAACCGCCTGGAAGAGCACCAGCAGGGCCGCATCGTCATCGATGGCATCGAGATGACCAACGACGTGCGCAACCTGGACGCCATTCGCCGCGAGGTCGGCATGGTCTTCCAGCAGTTCAACCTCTTCCCCCACATCACGGTGCTCGGCAACATCACGCTGGCGCCGCAGCGTGTTCGGCATATGCCCCGGAGCGAAGCCGAAGCGTTGGCGATGCGGCTTCTCGAACGCGTCGGCATTCCCGAGCAGGCGCGGAAGTACCCGGCCGAACTTTCCGGCGGCCAGCAGCAGCGCGTCGCCATCGCCCGCGCCCTCGCCATGCAGCCCCAGATCATGCTGTTCGACGAGCCCACGTCCGCCCTCGACCCGGAAATGATCAAGGAAGTGCTGGATGCCATGCGCGAACTGGCCGCCACCGGCATGACCATGCTCTGCGTCACTCACGAGATGGGCTTCGCACGTGAAGTTGCCGACCGCATGGCCTTCTTCGACGAGGGAGCCCTTGTCGAGCTTGGTCCGCCCGACCAGATATTCAACGACCCCAAGGAAGATCGAACCAAGATGTTCCTGGACCAGATCCTTTAGGCGGCATGGCGGCCGTCAACCTCGGCAGCTGCTCCGCGCGCGCCGAGCCGGGCGTCTAGACGATTGCTTCCAGGCTCCGTCGCAAGAGAACCGCGTAGCGCGCACGCTCGGCATCGTCCGCCCGCTTGTAAACCGGATGCTGACGGTCGTGATGCCTCGGAACCACATGCGTAGCAGATGCCACACGTCCTGCCCGCCGGCCGGTTCGTTGTTCTGGCGGACAGTAACCCCGTCGCAGGGATAGCCGCTCCGCATGGCAATGGCGACCAGTCGCACCGTTCGGGCAATTCGGGCAGCCACGTCGTCCGGCAGCGCGTAGATGTTCTCGTAGTGAGTCGTCGGTATCACCAGCGCCCACCCGGGCCCTCCCGGGTCCCAATGCTTCGCAATCTGCACAAACACCTGCTCCTCGCGCCACGCGGTGAACTCCGGCTCCGCCCCGCCCGCGATCGCGCAAAACGGACACTCGTAGCCAGGCGGTTCATGCGAAACGGCCGACACGGCCATCCAATCAGGCCTCGTTGGGTGGGGTGGGTTCAGCGTACTGAGTCAGGGCTGAGCAACGTCATTCGAGGACGCGTTGGCGACGTACGGGTGCTGGCCAGCCGTCCGGTGTCATAGCATCTGGACTTTCCGTGGCGACAGGAGCTAATACCTCGAACGGCGTAACGCGTCACTCCATCTGGGCCGCGCGGCTGGTCGTCTTCGCGGCGTTCTTCGATCTCTTCGTGCAGTTCCCGACCATGGCGCCGCACGCCCGCAACCTCGGGGCCTCGGCCGCGCTCGTCGGCATCGTCGTGGCGGCGTACTCCTTCACTAACCTCTTCGGCAACCTGGGCGCCGGTTTCGTCCTCGACAGGTGGGGCCGCCGCAACCCGATCATCGTCGGTCTGGCAATCACGGCGCTTGCCGTCATCAGTTACGCGTTCGTGCAATCGCCCGAGCAACTCCTGATCGCGCGCGCCATCCATGGCATCGGGGCGGCCGCGCTCACTCCGGGAGCGTTCTCGATCATCGGCGACTGGGTGGCTTCGGATCAACGGGGCCGTGCCATGGGCCTTGCCGGCGCCATGATTACCATACCGGCCATGATCGGCCCGCCGGCTGCGGGAATCCTCCGGGATGCCTGGGGTGCGAATTCGGTCTTTTTTCTCGACGCGGTTGTGCTGGCCGTCACGCTACTTGCCTTCGTGGCGGTCACGCGCCAGTTGCCACCCAAAAATTTTCGGCGCGGTGCGTCTGGCGCCGCAGGCGAGGTCACGACGTCCATGGGGCGGCTCATGCTGTCGGCAAACGCCACCCTCTTCGCCGTCACGGTCGGCGTCGGTGTGCTCGTGGCGCACTTACCGCTCGTTCTCCAAAGCCAGGGAGAGTCTGCGGCTCGCTCCGGCTACAGCTTCGCCATCTTTGCGCTGGTGGCCATCCTCGTCATGGCTAGTCCAACTGGTGGGGTCAGCGACAGATTTGGTCGCTTCGTCCCGCTGCTCGTTGGTCTGGTCGGAGTAGCTGCTGGCTTGGCCGTGCTTGGCGTTTCCGAAACGTATAGTGCGATTGCGGCCGGGATGGCTATCTTCGGCCTCGGTTACGGGCTGATATTCCCCGCGGCGACCGCGTTGGTTACCGAAGCCGCGGGCCCCGGACGGCGTGGCATGGCGTTCGGCATTTTCTATGCCGTGTATTCGTTGGGCGTCGCCATCGGGTCGGCCGGCAGCGGGCGCCTGGCCGGCTTCTACGAGGCCTCGACGGGGATCCCCTTCTTGGTGGCCGCCGTCGTCGTCTTGCTCGCCGTTCCGATCGTCGGAATCATCAGGCGCCTGCCGGTTGCTCGTTAGCCTGCCGGCAACTCGCCGGGCCCCGACCGACTCGACGTCTACGCATACCAGGGAAGTATCGGCTCGATAGCCAGGATCAGAAACGTCAGCGCCAGGTACAGCAGCGAGAACTTGTAGGCCGCCAGCGTCTGATCCGGGCTTGCTCCGCGTCGTAAAGGCCACGAGGCGCGCAGCCAGTACCCGGTCAGCAGCGTTCCCGCCAGCGCGAAGGTCAGCCCCCCGTAGCCCGCCGCCAGGGGAAGCCAAGTCAAGGCCGCCAGCAGCATGATGTACAGCTTGATCTGGATCGCGGTGTCACGCCGGCTGGCAATCGCTCCAAGCATGGGGACCTTCGCGGCGGCATAGTCCTTTCGCAGAAGCAGCGAGAGTGTCCAGAAGTGCGGCGGCGTCCAGAAGAACACGAAAGCGAACATGTACAGGCTCAGGGCGTCGACCTGGCCCGACACGGCGGCCGCCCCGATCAGCGGCGGAAAGGCCCCCGCCGCGCCGCCGATCACGATGTTGTTCCAGGAGCGCCGTTTCAAGACCACGGTATAGACCAGCACATACGTCACGGCCGCAGCCAGCGTGAGCAACCCGGCGAGAAGATTCGCAGCGACTGCCAGCGCCGCGACGGCCGCCGCAACGAGGACCAGGCCCACCGCGATGACAGCGAGCGCGCTGACTTGCCGGGACGCCACCGCGCGCCTGCGCGTGCGCCGCATCACCGAGTCAATGTCCGCTTCCAATCCTTGGTTGACGAGATTGGATCCCGCGGCCGCCACGGCCACGGCCAGGATCACAGCCAGCATCGTCGCTGGATCAGGCTGACCGCCGGCCGCCTTCCATACACCCGCGGCCGCGACAAAGACCACCAGCAGAACGATGCGTGGCTTCGCCAGCGGAAACAGGTGTCGGGCCAGCGCTGGCATTAGCCGCTTCGGTGCTTCAGCGCCAGGCTGAAGTTGATGACCAGCACCCACAGCAACAGCGCGGCCAGCGTCAGGTGCAGGACGCGAAGCTCCGGATACAAGCCGATGGATTTGGAGAGCACGCCCACGGTCCCCTGTGCCGTCACAAGGACGACAGCGCTGAGGCTCAACAGAATCGCCGCCCGCGTTCCGCCGCGCGACCAGACCTGCCAGGCCATGATGAAAATGTCGATGGCAAGCAGCGACGCCGCTATGCGGTGCAGCATGTGAAGCCCCAGGGCTTCGGCGCCCACGCCGCCGTCGCAAAACGGCAGGGTCGGGCAGCTCGCGCTCACATTTCTTCCGACGATGGTGCCGCCAAGCAGGACCACCAATGCCGCCGCCACCAGCAGTGCCCGCGTTCGCTTCACGCCCGGCAGCTCCACGCCCGGGACGTCCAGTGCCCGCAGCGCCCCCGCCGTCAGTAGGGCCAGCGTCAGCATCGAGAACGTCAGGTGCGCCAGCCGGACCATGCCGTGCAGATGGGTCAGCACCGTGATTCCGCCCAGCACCGCCTGCACCAGGATGGCCGCCAGCGCACCGAGAATCAGTTTGGTCGCCTGACGGTCGGCGGTGCGCCCGCGGATGGCGCACCAGGAAGCCACCATGGCCGCCAGCATCGTGACGCCCGCAAACAGGCGATGGCCAAATTCAATGCCGGTGGCGCCCTCCAGGTTTGGGACCGCCACGCCCTCGCAGAGCGGCCAGTCCGGGCAACCCAGGCCTGAACCCGACACGCGAACCCAGGACCCGTACCCGATGAGGCCAATGGTCAGGATTGACGCCGCGCCGGCCCACAGTCCGGCGCGGCGCAACCAGATCTCGGGAGGTGAATTGTTCACGGGATCCAGACCGGCGTTGTCTACTGCGACTGCAAGGAAAGCAAGACGAGCGCGACCAGCAACAGCGCAGGCAGCAGCGTCCAACCGATCTCAGCCGGCCGTCGCCCGACGATGCTGAGCGGCCCCGTGGTCCCTACGCGCATGCGAAGCGCGGCCGTAATGATGGCGGCTTCCACCAGCGCCACCACGCCCACGACGAGCCAAAATCCTGGACTGGACATGTAGTCGAGAATAGCGAGCCGACGCACGTTTCGATAGCCCATGGCAGGAATCTGCCGATTGTCGCTCCTGCTGTCCCAACCCACCCGATTGTCCGTGGGGGCGTGCAGGACATTCGCTGAAGATCCTCGATCTTGTGCATGCCGCGCTGGCTCGAAAGACTTAGCTGGCCGCTTGCCACGCTTCCTGTAGCTCGCGGTAGCCGATGATCAGGATGCCTTCCTCGGCCACGATCCGCGCCGCTTCCTCCGACACCGCGAAGTCGAAGTCCGGCTGCCGGCCCTCCGGCGTCCCCGTCACCCCCGGAACCCTCGGATCGGCCATCACCGCTCGTAATTCATCGGTCGCGATCCCGGGATGCAGCGCCCACTCGCTCAGGCCCGCCGGTAAATCCCGCAGCCTGGCCCCCAGAACAGACGCCTTTTCTTCCGGCGGAATCCGGCCCGAATCCAGCACCCCGTGCTCCGCGGCCGGTAACCCCTGCTCCAGCAGACTCCGTACCAGGTTCGGCGATCCCGCTCTGACGGCCAGCCCAAACTCGCGCGCCAGGCTCACGACCAGGTCGAAGACGTCCTGCCGCTGCTCGTGCGCACCGTAGTGACTGTCCAGGTGCGTCGGCTTCAGCCCCAGCCCCAGGACCGCCGCAATCTGCGCGCGAAATTCCGTCTCCAGTTCGCCGACATCCGCCGTTTCCAGAATGTGATCGAACCGGTCGTCGCCGAAGAAGTACCGGGAGTCATCCATCAACGACGGCACGTCACCCGGCGCCGCCAGAGGACCCCAGCGGTAGTGTCGATATTCCGACACGACGGTCAGGTGAACCGCAAATGAGACCTCAGGACGCGTCCCCAGGAACTCGGCCGCGTGCAGGAACCACGGCGTCGGCGCCATCAGCGAGCACGAACTGACTAACCCCTCAGTGATCGACTGGACAGCGCCGAGATTTTGCCCGTGACACATGCCGAAATCGTCGGCATTGACGATCAGCAGCCGCGCGTCGGCGGGATAGCCCAGGAGCTCGTTGGCTCGCGGAACGCCCGCCATCTCAGTCCTCCCGCGTGCCGCCGTGGCTCGCTGATTCCGTGGCGGGCTGCCCAGGAAAAGAGGCCGTTTCTCGTATGATTCTCGTCGAATTCTCTTGTTGTGCGCGGCCACGTTACCGCTTGGCACTACCGCCGAATCTAGCAGAGGGGCAATTCTGATGCGGAAGACAATGGCCCAGGCGCTCGTTGAGTTCCTCAAGGTGCAGCACGTGGCGCGGGACGGCCGCCAGCAACCCTTCTTCGCCGGCTGTTTCGGCATCTTCGGCCACGGCAACGTGGCGGGTGTCGGCGAAGCGTTGCAGGAGAACCCCGACTTTCGCTACTACCAGGCCCGCAACGAGCAGTCCATGGTCCACAGCGCCATCGGCTACGCCAAGATGAAAAACCGCCTGGGCGCCCTGGCCTGCACCTCGTCCATCGGTCCCGGCGCCACCAACATGGTCACCGGCGCGGCCACGGCCACCATCAACCGCCTCCCCGTCCTGCTGCTGCCCGGTGACATCTTTTCCAACCGCAAGGTCGCCCCGGTCCTTCAGCAGCTTGAAGCCCCCTGGTCGCACGACGTCTCGGTCAACGACTGCTTCCGCCCGGTGTCTACGTATTGGGACCGGATCAACCGGCCAGACCAGCTCGTCCCTGCACTCATGGAAACGATGCGAGTCCTCACGTCGCCTGCATCCACCGGCGCCGTGACGCTCTGCCTGCCCCAGGACGTGCAAACCGAGGCCTACGACTATCCCGACGGCCTGTTTGAGCCCCGCGTTTGGGACATCCCCCGCGCTCGCCCCGACGCCGGTTTGGTCCAACGAGCGGCCGCCTGGATCCGGGCCAGCCAGCGCCCGCTGATCGTCGCCGGCGGCGGCGTCCTCTACAGCGAGGCGTCGGCCACCCTGCAGGCCTTCGTTGAAGCAACCGGAATCCCGGTGTCCGAGACCAAGGCCGGCAAAGGCGCCCTGCCGCATGACCATCCCCAGGTCCTCGGCGCCGTCGGATTCTCCGGCGGCACCGCCGCCAACCTCGTGGCGAATGACGCCGACCTGATCATCGGTATCGGCACCCGCTACACCGACTTCACCACCGCCTCCAAAACGCAGTTTCAGAACCCGAACGTCCGCTTCATCAACATCAACGTGGCCGAGCTGGACGCCTACAAGCACGCCGCGTTGCCCCTGCAAGGCGACGCGAGGGTCGTGCTGGAGGAACTGGCTGAGGCCATTGCCGGCTACCGCGTGCCGGCGGCCTTCACGGCGCAAGTTGACGCCTGGCGCGCCGATTGGATCGCCGAGACCGACAGCCAGCGAGCCGCCACCGATGCCATTCCACTTCGCCAGGGCCACGTCATCGGCGTCGTCAACGACTTCACCCGGCCGGAAGACGTCGTCGTCTGCGCCGCCGGCAGCCTGCCCGGTGACCTGCACAAGCTCTGGCGCACCGGGCAGCCGGGCGGTTTCCACCTGGAATACGGCTACTCCTGCATGGGCTATGAGATCGCCGGCGGCATCGGCGCAAAAATGGCGGCGCCCGAGCGCGAGGTCTACGTCATGGTCGGCGACGGCTCCTACCTGATGATGGCCCAGGAGCTCGTCACCGCCCTGCAGGAAGGCATCAAGATCAACGTCGTCCTGCTCGACAACCACGGTTGGGGCAGCATCCGCGCGCTCTCCACTGACGTCGGAGCCGATGGCTGGGGCACCCAGTACCGCTACCGCAACGGATCATCGGGCCAGCTCGACGGCGACACTATTCCTCTCGATCTGGCCGCCAACGCCGAGGGCCTCGGCATGAACGTCATCCGCGCCGACACCGCGGACGACCTGCAGGAGGCCCTGGAAGATGCGCGCGACGCTGACAGCTCAACGCTCATCGCCGTGGATGTCAGCGCCGACGACGGCGTCCCCACCTACGAATCCTGGTGGGACGTTCCGGTATCTGAGGTTTCGACCATCGAGGGCGTGCAGGCGTCGCGCGAACGCTACGCAGCAATGGTCAAGAACGAGCGCCCGCTCATCTAGCCGTTCATGCGCCTGCTCGACGCAAATCTTGTATCGACCAGATTCCGCTGCGCGGAGCAACGAGGAGTGACGCCATGAAACTCGGCCTCTATTTAGACATCCTCAACGACAAGACCTTCGCCGAGGCTCTCGACTACGCCGCCGGGCTCGGTCTTGACGCCGTTGAGGTCGGCACCGGCAACTTCTCCGCCGCCTCCCACTGCCAGCTCGACGAACTGGTCAAGAGCCAGGCGGCCCGCGACGAGTTCCAGGGCGCCATCACCGAGCGTGGACTGACGCTCTCGGCGCTCAACTGCTCCGGCAACCTGCTCGACCCGCATCCCGAGCGCCGCCAACGCTGTCAACAGGTTTACTACGACACCGTCCGGGTTGCGCGAGAGCTTGGGCTGAACATCGTCATCACCCAGAGCGGCTGCCCCGGCGCGCCCGACGGCGGCACCTATCCCAATTGGGTCACAGCCACCTGGCCGGCCGAATACGTGGAGTGCGGCCTCCGGCAGTGGGCTGAGGAAGTCACCCCGTTCTGGAGTGAAGCCGGCCGCTTCGCCGCCGACCACGGCATGAAGATCGCCATCGAAATGCACCACGGCATGGTCGCCTACAACCCGCGCTCCCTCCTGCAGCTACGCGACATCGCCGGCGACCTGCTCGGCGCCAACCTCGACCCCAGCCATCTCTGGCCCCAGGGCATGGAACCAACCGTCGTGGTTCAGGGTCTCGCCGGATGCATCTGGCACGTGCATGCCAAGGACACCGGTATCGACCCCAACGAGGCTGCCCTCAACGGCCTGCTCGAGATTCGTCCCTGGGGCCAGTCCTTCCAACGCTCCTGGGCCTTCCGCACCGTCGGCTACGGCCACGATGAACTGTGGTGGCGCCAGTTTTTCAGCGCCCTCCGCAAGACCGGGTTCGACGGCGTGGTGAGCATGGAGCACGAGGACCGCTGGATGGGCCGTCTCGAAGGATTGGAAAAGAGCGTCGACTTCCTGCGTCCGTTGCTTCTCCAGGACCAGCAGGACGTAATCGCGCCGCGCGCCTAGTCGGCTTCAGCCTCCGCGGCGAGGGCCGTAACCCCTTCGCGGTAAACCGGATCGTCCGGATCCAGTGGCAGGGCAACCGGACGCCGACGCGCTCCGGAGGCATAGCATGCCAGCACCATGTCGACGGCCCGAGCGCCATCGACGCCGGTACTCCTGGGCTGACGTCCCGAATCCACCGCCTCGACGATGTCGCTGACCAGCTCCAGGTACGAGTTCTGCATGTTGTACCCGTCAAACGCCCATGCCAGCCGCTCGTCCTCGCTCGCGTGCGCGGAATCGGCGTCGGCGATGACGCCCTCCACCTCCAGCGGTTGCGTCGTCATTCCATCGGAAGTAAACGCCGAGTGGAACCGGTCGAAAGGCGTGGTCCCATTGTTGATGTATCGGAGCCACAGACGACCCTTGCTTCCTCCCACGCCGATGCCGCCGGGCCCCAGCCCCCAGCCCAGGTTCAGGCTGGCGTACACGTCGCCGAGCCGAAGGTGGCACATCGCCAGGTCGTCGACGGGAAGCGGGCCTTCACCAGTTCGACGGATCATCGCCGAGACTTCGCTCACCGGCGCGCCCGCCAGCCAGCTCATCACGTAGAGCGGGTGCAGCATGTCCATCAGGATTCCGCCGCCCGCGCGCCCCAGGTCGCGCCGCCAGCCGGGCTGAAAGGTTGCCGCGCCCGGGTTGTCCGGAACGCACAGCAGGTTGGCGCTGATGGTCTGAACTTCGCCGATCGACCCTGCGTCGATTGCCGCCTTCGCCGCCTCGAACTCGGGAAAGAACAGGTAGTTGTGCATCATCGCCAGGACGCGGTCGGCGCGCTCGGCCGCCTGCACCATCTCCCAGGCGTCCCGCGGCACCGCTGCGAGCGGCTTTTCGGCCAGCACGTGCTTGCCCGCGTTGAGGGCAGCCAGCACCGGCGCTTTGCGCAGCCACGGCGGTGTTGCCACCACGACCAGATCGAGATCAGGCAGCGCCGTCAGGTCCTCGGCGTCGGCAAATCGACGCTCGGCGGGAATGCCCTGTTCCTCGCCGACCCGCGCCAGGTTTGGTGGCGTAACGTCCGCGATGGCGCTGAGCTCGATCCGCGGATGGCTGGCCAGCCCCGGCGCGTGAACGCCGCCTCCCATGCTCCCGCAACCAACCAAGCCCGTGCGCAGCTTCGTCATCGCGAGTGTTCCCTAAGCGAACGCCGCAGTCGCGCCGCCCCTGCTATTCGATGGCCTCCTGACTTTCGCCGTCGAACAGTCGGATTCGATCCGGCTTCGGACGTATCCAAATGTCCTCGCCGGGCTGACCGGCAAAGGTCGTCTCCGCCCGCGCCTTCACGCGCGTGTCCTCATCCAGCAGCACGTCAACCAGCACTTCGCTGCCCAGTGGTTCAACCGCAAAAATCTCGGCCTTGGCGAAGTCCGTTTGCTCGGTGAACGAGAGCTCCATCGCCTCAGGGCGCGCGCCCACGATCGCCGGCCGATCGACCCGGGGCCGGCGCAAAACGGCCGTCGCGGCGTTGCCCGCCACCGCCCACGAGAAGCCCTTGCAATTCAAGCGGACCCATCCGTTGGTGCTTGTCAGCGTTCCCGAAACCAGGCTCATGCCGGGACTTCCCACGAAGTGCGCGACGAACGCATTGGCCGGCCGGTCATAGATGTCCATCGGCGAACCCACTTGCAGCACCTCGGCGTCGCGCATGACCGTAATGCGGTCGGCCATAGCCAGCGCTTCAGCCTGATCATGTGTGACGTAGATAGCGGTCGTGCCAAGTTGCTGTTGCAGGTGTTTCAACTCGCCGCGCATTTCCTGGCGCAGTTCGGCATCCAGGTTGGAGAGCGGTTCGTCGAACAGGAACACGTTCGGCTCGCGAATGATGGCCCGCGCCAGCGCCACCCGCTGCCGCTGGCCGCCACTCAGTTCGCGCGGCTTCCGATCCATCAGTTCCGGGATCCGCAACAGCTCCGCGACTTCCTTCACGCGCTCGCCGATGCGCGCCTTGGATGTCTTCCGAATTTTCAACGGGTAGCCGATGTTGTCGGACACCTTCATGTGCGGGTACAGCGCGTAGCTCTGGAACACCATCGCCACGTTCCGCGCCCGCGGCGGTACCTTGTTGACGACCGTATCGCCGATCTTGATCGTCCCCTCCGTGGCCATTTCGAGCCCCGCGATCATTCGCAGTGAGGTGGTCTTGCCGCAGCCTGACGGCCCCAGCAGGACCATGAACTCGCCTTCCTGCACGTGCAGGTCCACTTTGTCCACCGCGATCACGCTGCCGAAGTGCTTGGACACCTTCTCGAAGGTGACAGGCAGCGAAGGCATTCGAGTTGGTGAGTCGCTCATGCTCCCGAAACTCCACCGAGGGTCAGGCCCCGGATCAGGTTGCGCTGGACCAGCAGCGTGAAGATCAAGACCGGGACGATCGAGATGGCCGAGGCCGCCATCATGCGTCCGTAGAGAATGTCGAACTGGGTGATCTGATTCGCCACCGCGATCGGCAGGGTCTGCGCTTCCGTTCGCGTAAGAATCAGGGCGAACAGAAACTCATTCCACGATGCGATCAGGATCAGGATCGAGGTTGCCGCCAGCCCGGGCCGGACCAGCGGAATGATCACCTTGCGGAACGCCCCCAGCCAGTGGTCGCCGTCCACCATCGCCGCTTCCTCCAGATCGCGTGGAATGTCCCGGAAAAACCCCAGCATCATCCACACCGCCAGCGGCAACTCCAGCATCGAATGCACCAGCCCCATGCCGAGGTGGGTGTCGATCAGGCCGATCTGGGTAAAGAAGATGAACAACGGAACCACGGTCACGGTCTGCGGAAACATTCGAACCGTCAGGATGAAGAACAGGATGTGGTAGTTCAGGCCCCACGGCAGTTGAAATCGCGAGAGCCCATAAGCCGCCAGACTGCCCACCGTGATCGCGATCGACGTTGCGATCGCCGCGATGATGATGCTGTTCATGATCTGTTCGCCGAACCCACGCTTACCGAGGACCGCCTCAAACCACTCCAGCGTGAATTCCTGCGGCCAGAGCGTCGGCGGTATCTCCGAGAACTCCGCCTCGGTCTTCAGGCCGATCATCAGCATCCAGTAGACCGGCGCCAGCACGATCAGCACCACGCCCAGCATCAGCACGTGGCGGCTCAAGACGAGTGGGGCGCTGCGTTCTCCAACCATGGCTACCTCATACCTATGTCCGCAGGATGCGTCGGATGTAGAACGTCGCGAGGATGATCAGAACGACTTGAAACATGACCGACAAGGCGGATGCATAACCGAAATTAAAGTGGATGAAGGCATATTTGTAGATCGACAGCGTCACGGTTTCGGTCGACGATCCGGGACCGCCGCGCGTCATGGCCAGCATCCGGTCCGCGATCCGCGCCGCATCTAGCGTTCGCAGCAGCAACACCACCACGAAGGTTGGCCGCAGCAGCGGAATCGTGACGTCCCTGAAGATCTGCCACGGCGAGGCGCCGTCAATCGCTGCGGCTTCATACGGATCCTGGGGCAGCGACAGAATCCCTGCGTACATCAGGATGAATACGAACATGCTCGCCTGCCAGATGTCGATCAGCATGATCGACGCCAGGGCCGTCCGGTCGTCCGCCAGCCACAGCAGCGGCTCGATTCCCACCAGGCCCAGCAGGTAATTCAGCACGCCAAAGTTCACGTCCATCATCACCAGCCAGCCCGCCCCCACGCTGACCGGCGGCAGCACCAGCGGAATGATCAGCGC
>DAOUIX010000197.1:0-2783 GCA_034423235.1 Chloroflexota bacterium
GCCACGGCCGCGGCCACGTCGCGCAGATCCCCGACAGCGGGCTCGAACGCACCTACGAGACCGACGCCCTGCCCCTCTGACAGGAGCGCAACATCGGCGTCCTCGTCGCTGACGTCCTCTGGAATGTGCCCGGCGTACGTGGCCTCATCCGGCAGATCCGGGTCAATGGTGACGAGACCCGCGCCCTGGTGCTTCAGATACGTCAGCACCCGGTCGCCTTCCGCGTAGCCGTCAACGGCCGCGCCAATTTGGGCTACCTCACCCACCATCGAATATCCGGGCTCGCCGCGGCCTGTGGCGGCCAGTTCCAGGATGTTCAGTTCCGTCCCCGCGCTGATCAGCGAGCGGGTCGAGCGCACCAGGATCTGGTTGGGCGCCGGGTCGGGAATCTCGATCTCCTCGATCGCGACGGCGCCCCCTTCGAGAAACACGACCTGGGACGTGGTAGTTGGCACGGAAGCTCTCGATTGCGGAGGCCGCGCGCATCATGCCCCAACCTGCGGTTCGCGCCCAAACGTAGTCGGGCGGCTTGCGTGGGCGGTAAGGTTGACACCAAGCCCTATTCGCGCCCGTAGGAACACTCGCATGCAATACCGCGTTTTCGGACGAACCGGCTGGCGCGTCTCCGCCATCGGTCTTGGCTGCTGGCAGCTAGGCGGACAGTTTGGCGCGGTCTCCGAGGCCGACGGCATCGCCACCGTGCACGCCGCCATCGAGGCCGGCATCAACCTCTTCGATAGCGCCGACGCCTACGGCCCGCGCCGCAGTGAAGAGATCCTCGGCAAAGCCCTCGCCGGCGGCCGGCGCCCGCACGTCTTCGTCGCCACCAAGGTCGGCAACCTGGGCCGGCCCGACGGCCACCCGCTCAGCTTCACGACCCCCGAACACATCTACGCCTGCTGCGACGCCAGCCTCCACCGTCTCCAAACCGACTACATCGATCTCTGCCAGTGCCACATCCGCGAGCACCCGCGCCACGACGTCTTCCTGGAAGCGTTCGAACGCCTCCTCGAGGCCGGCAAAATCCGCGCCTACGGCACCTCCTCCTTCTTTCCCAGCGAAATCGAGTTCTTCGACAGCCACGGCCGCTGCCACGTCGCGCAGATCCCCTACAGCGTGCTCGAACGCACCTACGAGACCGACGCCCTGCCCCTCTGCCAGGAGCGCAACATCGGCGTCCTCGTCCGCGGCCCCCTGGCCCAGGGCGTGCTCGCCGGTAAGTTCCCGTCCGACCACCAGTTCACCGACCCCACGCGCACCGGTTGGAACACCGGCGACGCGCAGCAGCGCTTCCAGGAACGACGAGCCGCCGCCGAAGCCCTGCGCCCGATGTCCGGTGAAGGCCGCAGCATGGCCCAGATCGCCCTGGCCTTCGCCATCGCCCACCCGGCCGCCACCTGCGCCATCCCCGGCGCCCGCTCGCCCGAGCAGGTCCGAGCCAACGCCGCCGCCGCCGACCTGACACTCACCGACGACGAACTTGCCACCCTCCGCGCCATCGCCCCGCCCGCCTAGGAGAGACCTCGGCACGATGCTTGGCGTCATCGAAGGTGCGGGATCTCTTGAATCCTCTCCCTGTGGAGACCTCCATATGCCCCGCCTCGACCTCGAAAGCGGGGCCGTTCTTTCTCCCTCTCCCAGAGGAGACCTTTGCGTAACGGTGCTATGCAGCGGCTAGAGGGCGCGATGGGCACCAAATGGCGGGCAGCAGTGGCGCTCGGGGCCGCGGATCGGAGGATCCCCGGGCGTTTCCCAGGGATTCCGTCGCTCGGGCGGCGCACGGAGCCCACGTTAGGCACCCGCCAGCTCCTGCAGACGGGCCGCGCGCCGCCGGTTGTAGGCCAGGCACTTGAACCACAACTCCACCGCGTTGCGCGCCAGGCTGACGGAGCGCACCGGCCGATACCCGTAGCTGCGCTGCAACGTCCCCAACACGGGCGCCACCGGCGCCCGCCGCGGCGCGCTCAGCGCGTTGCGGCGCTGGTGCCAATACGGCAGGCCCGCTTGGTGCTTGTGCGCGCGGTGCATGATCCGGTCCTTGATCCCCGGCGCCCGCCAGCGCGCCCGGCGGGCCGTGGATTCGTAGGCCGTGTCCGCGTAGACCGCCCGCTCGTCCCCGCTGAGCAACGTGTCCGCCACCTCGCTCGCGTTCACAGGCGCCGGGGGCAGCCCGGCGTGCCGGATCAGCCCCGACGCCGCATCCACGCCCAGGGGCGCCTGGTAGCCGCAGGGGGCCTGCCCTCCTTTCCGGGTCCAGCTCGCGTCCGGGTCGGTGGGGCTGCCGGCCCCTGGGCCGGCCTGGATCGAGGGACGGCGAGCCTGGGCCTTGACGCGCGTCGCGGCCAGCAGCGTGCCCGCCTTGACCAGCCCGCCCGCCGCGTCCAACTGCCGGGGCACCTCGGCGAACACGCGTGCGCCCAGGCCCCGCGCCGCCAGCGCGCTCCGAAAGCGGCTGATCGTCGAGTGGTCCGGCACCGGATCCTGCAGGCCCAGCCCGACGCAGTCCCGAAACGACCGCCGCTCCCACAGCGCCGCCTCGATTTCGGGGTCGGAAGCGGTGTACCCCTGCTGCAAGACCAGCACCTTGCCCAGCACCAACGGCGGATAGCTCGGGCGGCCCTCCGGGGCGGCCTCGAGGTCCCGGACGACCGCCGCCACCGGCGCCCAGTCCAGGAGCGCGTCGACTTGCTCCAACTGGTCGTTGCGGCCGACCGTCGCCGGCACCAGCGCGTCCGCGAACGAGGGGGGTCCCACCTGCCGATGCATGGCCGAGCTCCCGTCAG
>DAOUIX010000198.1:0-2761 GCA_034423235.1 Chloroflexota bacterium
GGGGTGCCACCGGGCGTTGTTGACGAGGGCGTAGATGCCGCCGAAACGGTCGAGGGCGGTCTGGACCATGCGTTCGCAGCCAGACATGGCGCCGACGTCGGCGTGGACGTAGGCGGCGCGGCCGCCGGCCTGAATGATTTCGGCTTCGACGCTCTGGCCGCGGTCATCGTTGAGGTCGGCGAGGACGACGGGCATGCCGTGGCGGGCGAGGGTGACGGCGGTGCTGCGGCCGATGCCCTGGGCGGCGCCGGTGACGATGGCGACGCGGTTGTTGAGTTCGTCAAACGGGGCCACGGCGCGCCTCCTGCATCAGGTCTGAAGCGGCCTGAGAGTTTACGGGGCGGGGTGGCGGGCGTTAGGTTCACGGGTTCGAGGGAGCAGGAAGTGACGCCCCGATGACCTCAGACCGCATGCAGTGCCTAATCTGTCCCGGCGACCGGATCGTGAAGCTGACGACGAAGCCGATTCCGGATCCTGGGCCGGACGACGTGCGGATTCGGATCATGGGGTCAGCGATTTGCGGGAGCGACCTGCATAAGTACCGGCAGCCCCGGGCCGAACGGGACGAGCACGGCTATAGCAAGCTGACGCTGGGGCACGAAGGGGCCGGGGTGGTGGACGCGGTGGGTCCGGGGGTGACGCATCCGGCGGTGGGCGACCGGGTGGTGATTTATCACCTGATCGGCTGCGGACACTGCGAGCACTGCCGACACGGCGAGCCGGGGTTCTGCCGCGACATGCAGGGGTTCAACTGGGTGCGCGACGGAGTGAACGCCGATTACGTGGTGGTGCCGGCGCGCAGCACCCTGCCGCTGCCGGACGACTTCGACTTTGAGGACGGCGCGCTGCTGGCGTGCAACCTGGGTACGGCCTTTGGCGCGGTGCGGAAGGCAAGGGCGTCGGGCGACATGACGCTGGCGGTGAGCGGGCTGGGACCCGTGGGGCTGTACACGGTGATGTTCGCGCGGGCGATGGGGGCCTCGGTGCTGGGGATCGACGTGCAGCCGAGCCGGATCGAGATGGCGGAGCAGCTGGGGATCGACGCGACGTGCAATGCGGCGGAGACCGACCCGGTGGAGGCCATGCGCGAGTTCGGGGGCGGCGATGGCGTGCATGCGGCCATCGACACGTCAGGCTTTACGCCAGCGCGCACGGCGGCGCTGGAAGGGCTGCGGCCGCACGGCATCTTCGTAGAAGTTGGGATCGGCGAGGAGACTGTCTACAAGCTGAGCGCCCCGTTGAACGCGCGTGAGATCACGTTGACGGGTTCGTGGATCTTCAAGCTGTACGAGTGGGAAGACCTGCTGGACTTTCTGCGGCGTCACAAGTTGCCGGTGAAGGACGTCATCGCGAAGCGGATACGGATTGGCGAGGCGATTGAGGCCTTCAGGCTGGCGGACTCGGCGACCACCGGCAAAATCATGATCGATTGGACTTGAGGCCGGCATGAGCGCCGGGCGACCGCACGTGCTGCTGCTGGTGACGGACCAGCAGCGCGGCGATTGCCTGGGGATCGAGGACCATCCGGTGTTGCAGACGCCGGCGATGGACGAGATCGGGGCAACGGGCGCGCGGTTCCGCCGGGCCTATGCGGAGTGTCCGCAGTGCATTCCGGCGCGGCGCACGCTGATGTCGGGCCAGGATCCGGCCACGCACGGGATGCTGCAAAACCACCCGGACACCGAGTGGGACCCGCCAGCGAGCCTAGCGGGCGAGTTGCGGACGGCGGGGTACGAGACCTGGCTGAGCGGCAAGCTGCATCTGGCGCCGAAGCGGAAGCGGTATGGGTTCGACCGGATGTCGCTGGCGGACAGCACGCGGGGCGGCGGGAACGATTACCTGGACTGGCTGCACGGCGAGATTCCGCTGAATCGCTGGGCGATGGCGCACGGGGCGACGCCGAACGGGTGGATCGGGCGCCCGAGCTACCTGCCGGAGGAGCGGACGCACGCGTTCTGGTGCGTGTCCGAGGCCATCAACTTCCTGCAGCGGCGGGATCCGAGCGCGCCGTTCTTTCTGAAGGTGTCGTTCATTGATCCGCATCCGCCGTTTACGCCGCCGCAGTTCTACTACGACCGGTACCACTGGCGGGACCTGCCGAACCCGGTGATCGGGGATTGGGCGGACCCGGTGGAGGCGCCGACGCGGGGGATCGACATCGAGATGCAGGAGGCGCGCTCGCAGGGGCTGGAGCTGGACGCACGGGTGATGCACGCCTGCCGGGCGGGGTATTACGGGCTGATCAACCACGTGGACATGCAGATCAGCCGGCTGTTGCAGTACATGAACGACATGCAACTGCTGGACGACACGCTGGTGGTGTTCGTGTCGGACCACGGCGAGATGCTTGGGGATCACCGGCTGTTTCACAAGTCGTGGCCGTACGAGGCGGCGGCGCGGGTGCCGCTGCTGGTGTTGGGCCCGCCCTCGGGGGACTATCCAACGCACGTGGTCCGCGACGAGCCGGTGGGCCTGCAGGACGTGATGCCGACGATCCTGGACGGGGTCGGGCTGGATATTCCGGAATCGGTGACGGGTCGGGGCCTGATGCCGTTCGTACGCGGGGAGACGCCAAGCTGGCGGGAGACGCTGCACGGGGAGCACTCGGGCGGGAAGAATCGGCCGGAGACGGCGTGGCACTTCGTCACGGACGGCCGCACGAAGTACATCTGGTACAGCCAGTCGGGTCGGGAGCAGCTTTTCGATATTGCCGAGGATCCGGACGAGACTCGGGACCTGGCGGGGACGGCGGACCTGGGGC
>DAOUIX010000199.1:0-9435 GCA_034423235.1 Chloroflexota bacterium
CCCCAGACGCTCACCTCGTCCACCCGCACCGCCACCGCCTTCACCGTCACCTGGCGCGCGCCCGCCGCCACCGGCGGCGCGCCCCTGACCGGCTTCGGCATCCTGCGCTGGGCGGCCCGGGATCCCCGGCCGCCGGACCGCGACGCCACGGTGGTCGGGGCCGCCATCCGGAGCCGGAGCTTTACGGGCCTCACCTACGGCCGCGCGCAGCAGGTCCGGATCCGGGCCTGCAACGGCCCCGACCGCTGCAGCGCCTGGGCCAGTCTCTCCGTGCCCGCCATGCCCCCGCCCCTGCCGTCGATCAGCCTGCCCACGACCACGCTCGCCATCGGCGAACGGCTCAGCGTGGGGGCGTACGACGTGCCCACAGGGGCCGTCGCCTATCTGCGGGTGGAGGGGCCCATCCAGCCGCAGGGGCGCTGCGGGGCCGGCGCCTCCGGGGCCGACGCGGTGGGGGCCGCGCCGTCGCCCTCCACGGGGTCGGGCTACTACGACTCGATGTGGATCGAGGGCTGCGCGCCGGGCGGCGCGGCGACGATCCGGCTGGAATCCGCCGACGGCTCGGTGCTCTACGACCGCCGCACGCTCACCGTGGCGGCGCAGGCGCCCGGCCGGGTGGCGCGGCCGACGGTGAGTGCGCGCGACGCGGCCCTGCACGTGGCCTGGGTGGCGCCGACCGACGGCGGCACGCCCACGCACTATGACGTCTGGCATCGGCCCGGCACGTCCGGGGCCTGGACGCAGGCGGAAGTCCGCGGTCGCACGTCCACCACCGTCACGGGGCTCACCAACGGCGCCAGCTACCAGGTGCAGGTGCGCGAGGCCAACACGACGGGGGACGGGGATTGGTCGGAGATCGTGACGGGCACGCCGTCGGCAGGTGCGGAAAAGGTGGGGCCGGAGACAACCACGACCCCGACAACCACCGATCCTGAGTGCCCGGCGACCAGTGCAACAGCGGTGCTTCCCGCGAACGTGCAGGTGGACGTGGTGCCCCAGCGACAGCGTATGGCCAGCCTGTGCTGGTCGCCCAGCCTCTACGCCACCTCCTACTTCGTCCAGGCCACCGACAACCTCAGCAATCTTGACGATGAAAATAGGGGGGATTGGTACCACGTCCATAGCACGTCGGAGCAACCCCATGAGAACGCTAAGGCCCAGCGCGTCCAGATCAATCTCGACCAAATCATGACGAAGGCGGGCAAGGTCGTCGGCCTTGCCGATCACGCCGCCTATGGCATCAGGATTGGCATGCGCACCGTCACAAATGGCGTGTCCAACATTACGTACACCAAAGCGGTCATCATCATTGACTCGCCAATCGTCGAGGCCAATGGCGCGGGTGGGACGGCCAAGATTCAATGGGACACCACCGGGACCGTTCTGCAAAACACCGATTTTGGGACGGGTTCGTATGAGTTGAGGCATCGGCAATCCACGGGAGACCTTAAATCGTTAGGTTGGACGCCGAAGGAATTCGCTCCGCCGTCGGCCACGCCGTTCACAGCCACGACGAATCCCGACACGTTGAACCTCACGCCAGACAAGATTCACGCGGTGCAGCTCATTTATCGCGACGATCCCAATCGCGCGGATTCGCCCGACGCGGTCGTCTTCGCTGCTCGCAACGTGTATGTGTGGCCGTCGAGTACGGTACCGAGCAATGGCTATCGACTTGCGACCTACCATCTGGATCAGCGACTGTCCGATCAGACGCTGAAATATCGGATTTGCCTGGAGACTTTCGGGCCCACGACCGACCCGCGAACCGGCAAGTGGGAGGCCCTGATACGCCACGCGTTCGAGCGGTGGTCGACGGCGACGCACGGTCTGATCAAGATTAGCCGCGTGCTCTTGCCATGCGCGGAGGCACAGATCGTGGATTCGTCCGGTACGACGCAGACCTTCAATTACAAGCGGATGGCGGATGACATTATCGCTAGGAGTGGATCGCATTTGGACGAATTTGAGGTCAGAACCCAGATCAGCAACTATATGAACGGTCTGCGGGGCAACGGGGTCGTGGCCGAGATACGCAAACAGAAGGAGCTTATATCGCTGGCTAGCCAAGCCGCGCTAGCTGTCGCTGTCTGACGGCTCTTCGACAATCCACCATGCGGCAATCGGCGAGTGGATTTCGGCAACGGTCTCCCCGTCACGCTTGAACGTAACCGGACTCCCCTTACACAGCGTCTCGGCTACGATGCGGATCGGCGGCCCGTCACGACCACGTAGCGCGACGTAGTAGACGCGCGTGGCTGCCTCTTGGACAGTCGGAGCCATTAGTTGGTGTCCACTGAAGCTTCGAGTGATAGGCGGGCTTTCCGTGTGTCTTGGGATTGCCGCAGCTCCATGAGGGCGCGAATAGCACGAAGCTCCAACATGTCGTTTGGGTGACGGTCAGACTGGTTCGCTAGTGACTGTTGGCAGTGCGGACACTTCACCTCGTCGCGTTCTTGAACCTCCATGCCGCCAAGCGCGAACTGTGCTTGCCCACCACAACCGTCGCGCTGGCACTGAAGCACAGCGAACTCGATGTCTTCCAAAGACACGCGGACGCGACGTTCAAACGCAGCTGCCATGCTGGAATACTAGCAAGAACCCGCTTGACACACCCCGCGAGCATGGCTAAGCTGTGTCCATAAATCAGAAGGGGTGAGCGATGAACCGGAACATGTCGAGCAAGGGGCCAGGACGAGCCACCCGCAAGGGCCTCTCGCTTGTCCAGATCACGAAGCTGTTCCCATCCGACGAGGCCGCCGAACGCTGGTTTGTTGAGACGCGCTGGCCCGACGGCATCCGCTGCGTCCACTGTGACTCTGACAACATCCTCACCGTCAAGTCCCGCAAGCCGCAGCCCTACCGTTGCCGAAGCTGCCGCAAGCACTTCTCCGTTCGCACGAACACGCTGATGCACGGTTCCAAGCTGGGCCTGCAAGTCTGGGCCATCGCCTACTACCTGATGTCCACCGGCATCAAGGGCACCGCGAGCATGAAGCTGCATCGGGATCTGGGCATCACGCAAAAGACCGCGTGGCACTTGGCGCATCGCATTCGGGAGACTTGGCGAGCGCAGGCCCCGCAGTTCGAAGGCCCGGTTGAAGCCGATGAGAGCTACTTCGGCGGCCTCGAAAAGAACAAGCACGCGGACAAGAAGCTGTACGCCGGTGGCGGGACGGTTGGCAAAGTTCCGGTCGCTGGCGTGAAGGATCGAGCGACTGGCCGGATTAGCGCGGCAGTCGTCCCCGACACGACCGGCCCGACGCTTCGCGGATTCGTGCGAGACCGAACGCACCCCGGCGCGTTGGTCTATACCGACGAATCCCGCGCCTATCAGGGACTCCCCTACCACGAAGACGTCAAGCACTCAGTCAGCGAGTGGGTGAGTGGCCAAGCGCACACGAACGGCCTGGAGTCCTTCTGGTCACTCATGAAGCGCGGCTACCAGGGGACGTACCACAAGATGTCCGACAAGCACCTAGACCGCTACGTGCGCGAATTCGAGGGGCGGCACAACCAGCGCAGCATGGACACGCTGGATCAGATGCAGGCGATGGTCCGGGCCATGGACGGTAAGCGCCTCACCTACAACGACCTGGTGGCGGCCTAATGGCCGCGCCGAACTTCGCCAACCGCACGCTGTGGACGGCGGATAACCTCGACATTCTGCGCGGCATGAATTCGGCGTGTGTCGATCTGATTTACGCCGATCCGCCGTTCAATTCGCAGTCCGACTACGCCGCGCCCATTGGTTCGGCGGCGGCGGGCGCCGCGTTCAAAGACACGTGGTCGCTCTCCGACGTGGACGAAGCGTGGCACGGCCTGATTGCCGATCAAGAACCGGCACTGTATCGGATTATCGACGCGGCGGGCCTGGCGCACGGCCAGGGCATGAAGTCGTATCTGATCATGATGGCCGTGCGGTTGCTCGAACTACGGCGCGTGTTGAAACCGACCGGCAGTCTGTATCTGCACTGCGACGATGCCGCAGTCCATTACCTCAAACTGTTGCTCGATTCGATTTACGGACGGCGCACGTTTCGCAATCACGTCGTCTGGGAACGTATGAAGGGCAACAAAGGATCAGCCCACGCGTTTCCGCGCAACGCCGATCATGTGCTCGTCTACGCCAATCGAGACGCGCGGTTCACGCGCCAGTACATGCCGCTCACCGGCGGCGGCCTCATCAATTACCGCCACAAGGACCCCGACGGCAGAATCTGGCGGCGCGACAACCTCACCGGACCTGGGGCGAGTGACGGTGAATCAGGCGAGCCATGGCGCGACTGGGACCCATCGCAGATCGGGCGACATTGGAGCGTCCCACGCAGCGGCACGTATGCCGCGTGGATCGAATCAACGCTCATTCCCGGCTATCGCAACAAGTCCGGTGTCCACGAACGTCTTGACGCTCTAGATGCTGCGGGCCTGATCACGTTCTCGGACGACGGGATTCCCGGACTTAAGAGATATCTCGACCAGTCGCGCGGATCGACGGTGAGCGACGTGTGGACAGACATTGACGTGATCAAAGCATCCAGTCACGAAGGGACCGGCTACCCCACGCAAAAGCCCGTCGCGTTGCTCGACCGCATTATTCGCGCCAGCTCGAATGAGGGTGATGTCGTGCTCGATCCATTTTGCGGGTGTGCGACCACGCTAGTGGCTGCTGACCGGCTCAATCGACAGTGGGTTGGCATTGACCTCTCCCCGCTGGCGGCCCGCCTGGTGCTCCAACGTCTCCGCGACGATCGTGGCCCGCTGTTCGACGACGTGGTACACCGGACTGACATCCCGCGCCGAACCGATCTGGGCGAACTACCCAGCTACGGCACGCACAAGCACACGCTGTACGGTCGGCAGGAAGGCATCTGTGCGGGGTGCCGCATCCTGTTCCCGTTTCGCAACCTCACCATCGATCACGTCGTCGCGCGGGCAAAAGGCGGTACAGACCACGTGGACAACTTGCAGCTACTCTGTGCGGCGTGCAATAGCCTCAAGGGCAGCCGCGATCAGGCATATCTGGTCGCACGACTGAAGGAGCTCGGCCATGTCGAAGCGTAAGCGTGGACGACCCGTCACACGCACGATGCCCGAACGCATCCCGGACACGCCGGAAGCTATTGCGCTGGCGTGTATGCAAGGGCCGCCGAAAACGGATTGGGACTATCTCAAGGAGCGACAGGCCAGCGATGCGCCGGACCGTCGCTAACAGGTTCGGTGGCTAGCCAGCGATATAAGCTCCAAACAGAACGCTGCTCAACGCGAGATCATCATGTTGAACGATACCGAATTGGGTAGGGCGTTAGATATCAAGGCTTTATTGGATTTTGCCAACGATCTGGGCTACTGGAAGAGTTGCTGGTATGATTCGAATGGAGAATACGACGACAGTGCCGCTATGTGCACAGTACCTGTGCCCGGCGGGTCCGCTGTGAATCACGATGTCATCGTGCGGCGCTCGGCATATATCGGGCAAAAACTGGAAGTACCCGAGGCCAGCGCTCGCTTCAACAAATGCTTGAATGACTCAGATAAAGCAAACAGCGCCTATGCTCATATGCTGCACGAAATAGGTCACGTAATTGGCTTCGGAGGCGGCAGCAGCAGTCTGCCCGCCTATTACCGAAGCCATCCGGAGAAGTCCATAGTCTCGGTTATGAACTATATTGCCGAAGAGGATTGCGCACCTCATTTCCTTGACATTATGGCTGTCTTTGCACTGTATCAGAATCGCTTCACGCCATCATGATGACCCTCGACATCAGCAATCCTGTCGTACGTCCCTCCACATGCAGGCTGCTCGCGGTCGGTTTCGCACTCAGTCTTGTGCTTGTCGTGGCCGCCTGCACCGGCCGACCCACGCCCCCCACAGCCACGGTGGATGATGTCCACGTGCATCGGGTGACGGAGTGTATGCGGCGCCGCCATGACTGGCAGGAGGCGGGCCAGGTCCGGTGGAGCGCGGACGGGACGACGCTGTATTGGCAGAGCTTCAGCGATGTCTTTGCCATTTCCGTCGACGGTTCAGGCCTGCGCCAGGTCGTCGACAGCAAGCTCACGGGCGATTTTCCGCTGTCCGCGCGCAGCTTGCTTCAGGCAGCCACCACCTCCTTCAGCCTGTCGCCGGACGGCACGGAAGTGGTGTACTCCAGCTGTGCATTTCTGGATCCGGACCTAGTGGCGCAGGAAGGCTATTGGCACGAGGCGGCGGACTATCAGTACGAGATCGTGCGCGGGCCGACGGTCGGAGGGGCGCCACAACGTCTGACGACGGACGACAGTTTCGACAATTTCCCATCCTGGTCGCCTGACGGGTCACGGATCGCGTTCCTGTCCAGCAGGAGCGGGGGGGAGGACGCGGGGCGTCTCTTCACGATGGCGCCCGACGGCACCGATATTCGAGAGCTCACGCCCGAACTCGCGGGGGTGATCCAGCATCCGCCGCAGTGGGCGCCCGATGGGCAGCGGCTGGCCTTCGTCGCGTACTCGCCGTATTACCGCAGGGTATCGTCGCTGCCGGGCTTGTACACCGTGCGGGCGAACGGGACAGAGCTTCGGCGGCTGGCCTCTGCGGTTCGCTCGCCGGTGACCTGGTCGCCCGACGGGCAGCGGTTGGCCTTTGCCCAGGCCGTGGACGGCACGGTCATGCTCGTCACCGTCGCGGCCGACGGCTGGGATCGGCAGCCACTCGTCCCGATTGAGGGCTGGCAGCCGCAATCCGGGGAGCCAGACCCGAACCGCGTGTGGATCAACAGCGTGGCCTGGTCGCCGGACGGGACGCGCCTCCTGGTCAGCGTGAACGATCGCCACCCGGCCTTCATCGTCGAGCTGGACCGCCCGCATCGGCGGGAGGTGGGGATCCTGCGCAACCCCGCGGGGCGGTTTCACGGCGTGCGGGCGGCCGCGTGGTCGCCGGACGGCGCGCAGCTCGCGCTGGTCGGGCCGAACCTGGTGGCGATCGTGCCCGCGGACGGCGGACCGATCCGCGGGCTGGCGGAGAGCGCCGGAGCCACCGTCAACACGGAGGGTCAGCCGACCCGCGTCAGCGGCTTGGACTTCTACTGGAAGCCGCTCAACGCCAGCGTGCTGGACACGCCCGTCGACGCCACGGCATGCGCGGCGGGCGTGGCGGTGGCGGACCCCGACGCGAACCCAGGTCTGGTGACGGATTGCGCCGCGCTGCTGGAGGTCCAGCAGTCCCTGGCCGACGGCGGCGCGCTGAACTGGAGCGTGGACCGCCCGATAGCCGCGTGGGACGGCCTGACGCTGGGCGGCGCGCCGGTGCGCGTGCAGGCGCTGGCGCTCGGCGAGACGCCGCTGACGCCCGCGCCGGCGCTCGGCGAGCTGCACCGGCCGCTGCCGGCGGCGCTGGGCAAGCTGACGCACCTCCAGGCGCTCAAGCTGCGCGGCCATCGCTTCACGGGGCCGATCCCACCGGAGCTGGGGCAGTTAACGGCCCTGCGCGAACTGGACCTGTCCGGCAACCAGTTGACGGAGGCGATTCCGCCCGCGCTGGGCCGGTTAACCAACCTGGAGACGCTGGATCTCGCAGAAAACGAGCTGACGGGGCCGATCCCGCCGGAGTTGGGGCAGTTAGCGGCCCTGCGCGACCTCGACCTGTCGGAGAACCAGCTGACGGGGCCGATCCCGCCGGAGCTCGCGCAATTGGCCAACTTGGAGACGCTGGACCTCTCGGACAACCAGCTCTCCGGGTCGATCCGGCTGGCGCCGGGCCAGTGGCCTGGCCTGCGCGAACTCAAGCTGCACGACAACCAGCTGCGCGGGCCCATTCCGATCGAGCTGACGCAGGTCACGAGCCTGGAGTTTCTGGACCTCGGGAGCAACGACCTGACGGGGCCGATCCCGCCGGCGCTGGGCAAGCTGACCAGCCTTGTCGTCCTGGCGCTCGGGGGCAACCAGCTGACGGGGCCGATCCCGCCCGAGCTTGGCGCGTTGGCCAACCTGGGGGTGCTGTCGCTACCTCTGAACCCGCTGACCGGATCCATCCCGGCCGAACTGGGTCAGCTCGGGAACCTCAGTTATCTCGACCTGTTCAGCTGCCAGTTGACCGGGCCCATTCCGTCGGAGCTCGGGCAGATCGAGTCCCTGTTCAGCCTGCGCCTCGGCGGCAACCGGCTGACGGGCTGCGTGCCGCCAGCGTTGCTCGCCAACGTCCCCGGCGTTAACTCCGACCTGCATGACTTGGGCCTGCCGGTCTGCGAGTCGGCGGAGTGACGACAGGGTTGTTCGGGCGTCGTCGCGCTGTCATAGCGTTCACGCCGGGGAACCGGCGGGCGCCGTGGTTGCTGGTAGCGCTGACCCTGTGGCTGGCGGCACTGAGTCTGGGCTGTGTGGATCGGGAAGGGCCGAGCGGTAGCGCGTCGGCGCCTGCGGTCACACAAGCGGACGTTGCTGGTGATCCATCGCCAGCCGTCGCGGCCGGCGGCGAGGTCGATACTGCGGCCCCGACGGGTCGTCATGCCCAGGGACCTCTCGCGAGCGGTCAGCCGCGCCAGGTCAGCATTGCGACTCTGGATGGCGCGGAAACGCGCGGCGAAGCGACCGCCAGCAGTCCCGATGCGGCGACGGTGGAGGAACTGCTCAAAGACGGCTTGCATGTGATCGGGGCGTCGCCCGTGCATCTGGCGATCCGGGGGACGCCGGCGGCGACCAGCGTGCGCTGCCTCTGACGCGGCACCGCGCGCACGCCCGCGCAGCGTAACGACGCGATTCGAGCGTGGCTGCAACTGTCGCCCACCGATGCGATCCCAGACGTTGCCTACCTCGAGGCCTTTTTCACGGTGGTCCTGGACGAGTTCAATCCGTCCTACCGCGAAACGGCGAAGGCCAATTTCCTGGCCATCGCGCGGGGCGGGGAGTCGATGGACTACCTGTTCCTGACGTGTTTCGCGGACTACGCGGTGACCAACTTCCTGTTGGGCACGGGGACGACGCCGGCGACGGTGACGGTGGCGTACGACCGGATGGACGAGGCGGCCTCCTACGACCTGTACGTGCGGGAGCACGAGGCGGGCACCTACGGGACCGACGCGCTGCAGACCCGCGGCGCGTACGAGGCGAGGCTGCAGGCCCAGGTGGTGGCGGCGGAAAAGGCCCTGAGCGCCGAGATCGGCGGCCGCGAGGCCGTCGTCTTCCTCGCCCCCATGGGCGCCCACAACGCGATTGGGTTCGAGGCCTGGCAAGCCGTGGCGTCATGGGCGGTGGTCACGGACGACCAGGGCGTAGTGCAAGCCGTGCGCGACGACACGCCGGCCGGCGACCCGGAGCACACCCAGACCCTGGCGAACCTGTCCAGCCGCATCACGGCGGGGGCGGCCGCCGACGGCCAGTCCACCACCCGGGCCACCCGCGTGAACCAGCTGCAGCAGAAGTACCCGGACCTGGGCGCCTACGGCGACATCACCCCCGGCG
>DAOUIX010000200.1:0-14778 GCA_034423235.1 Chloroflexota bacterium
GAGGGGTTAAGGCTGGCCAGGCGCCGGGCCTGGATGCGGTGGGTCAGTTGATTGATGAGGTGTTGGACTCGTGCGCTGGTGGCGGCTGGCGGGTGGGGCTGGTCAGGCGGGGACATGGGTGGTGTCTTCCTTTCGCGGCGTTGCGAGTCCGGCCTGGCCGAGGGCTTCGCGGGCGATGGCGGACCGGATTTCGGGGGTGTCGATGAGTTCGTCCAGGAGGATTTCGTCCTCGACGGCTTGGGCGTCTTCGATGCCGAGCTTTTCGCGCATGGCCCAGCGGCGGGAGGCGAGCCGGGCGCCGACGAGGCTGGCGGCGAGGGTTCCCTGGGCCACGTCGTCGGCGGGGCCGAGCGGGTCGAGGCGCACGCGGACGGCGTGGTAGCCGTCGATGTCCTGCGGTCCGAGGCCGATCCAGCCCTGGTCGTCCTCGGCCTCGAAGACGAAGACGGGTTCGCCGATGCGCGTCTCCACCAGCCTCCACATGAGCTGGACGATCCGCTCCAAGGCTTGCTCGGCATGGCGGGCGATCTGCTGGAACGAGACCCTGGCGGTGTTGATGAGCTGGTTGAGCAGGTAGCCGCTGGTGTTGCCGTCCGGCGGGACGCCGAATAGCACGCTGGGCGCGCCGGTCTGGTCGATCATGGCGCGAGTCTGGGCGATGAGTTCGTCCAGGTCGGGCGGGGTGCCCTGCCATTGCAGGAAGGTGAGGTCCTCGCCCGGGTAGAGCGGCAGGATTTCGCCAGGCCGAAAGTCCAGCGCGCGGGGGCGGCCGTCGTTGTTCAGGCTGGGGTCGATGGGCGAGAAGTTGGTGATCTTGGGCGTGGGGTAGGCGTAGAGGAACAGGGCGTTCTGCTTCATGGTCAGCAGCTGATCCAGCAGCGGAACCAGGTATTCCATGGAGGCCAGCATGGAGACTCCGGCCTTGGCCGGGTTGCGGCTGGGGGTCTGGTCGCCGTAGGCGTGGACGTAGGGGATGGCGCCGTAGCCGTGCCGCCCGCGGCGGACGAGGTGGCCATCCACCAAGTAGGCGAAGTACTCGTCGTCCCAGTACTCGACGACGCGGGCAGTGGGGCGCGGGGCGGCGTTGGGCGCCCCTGCGGATGCGGAGCCGGATTGGGCACCCACAAGGGGCGCCCCTACGGGATCGCCGCCGGGCGGAACCAGGCGTCCGCTGCGCTTGTCGGTGATGAGCCCATAGCGGCGTTGCACCAGGTGGCGCGGGCGCTCGGCGATTTCCAGGCAGGCTTCCAGCCCGTCCTCGCCTTCCAGCGGATAGAAGGTGGTGAGGTCGACGTCGCGCCAGGCGAGCGGGAAGCGGGCGGATTTCTTGAAGCGCTCGGTGCGTTGAAGAAATGTCTCGGCGGACTCGCCGGCATCCGTGGACCGCCGCGGATAGCCGGCCCAGCGGTCGGGCGCGTAGAGCAGCTTCAGCGCGCCGGCGCCGTCCGCCACCATGGCGTCGATCAGCATGCCGAACACGTCGCGCGCGGCCTCGCTGTCCATGCGGCGAAGGGCGGCGTTGGTCCAGCGGGCTCGACGGTCGGCGCCGGCGCGGGCGGCTTGGGTGGGTTCGGCCGGCGGCACGTGGACCAGCGGGCGGTTGGCGGTGAGGCTGCCGATGACCCGCTTGAGCTGCTCGCGGGCGAGCGGCGTGCGCACCTCGCGAGCGCTGGAGCGGTAGGCCTGCGGAATGTCGACGGGCGTTTCCATGTGACGCAGCCGCCGCAGGCGCTCGATGCGGGCGTTGCGCTCGCTGAATTCGGCGAGCAGCTGTTCCTCAAGCTCGCGCAGGTACGTCTCGCTCGGCGGCGGACGCTGCGCGTCTGAATTTGGCATAGGTCCCATTCCAGGTCCGGCAAAGCGGACCAGTGGGACATCGCTGGCAAGCTGGGGCTATTGTACACCAAGCGCATACGCTTGGCAAGCCAAGCACTGCGGGAGTGCCGTCCCCCTGACTATCCGTTCCACGCGTGCGGCTTTGAGACGGCCCCGGTCGCATCCCTGAGTTCGTTCGGGAACTGGCACTGTGGCAGCAGCCTTCGGTCGAGCACGCGGTAGCTGGTCGCCGCGCTCCGCAAGCGGCGGCTGGTTGCCCGCCTGGGATCGATCACGTGCACCGGGAAGTTGAACTCCCGGCGCACCATCCGGATCACGCCGGTGAAGTCGGAATCTCCGGTGATCACGAATGCGGCCGAGCAATCACGCTTGGCGGCATCCCGTGTCAGCCACGCCGCCAGATTGGCGTCCGAGCCCTTCTCTTCGGTGCGAATCACCTTGACCCGAGACGGGGTGCCGGGCTGTGGATTCGCGAGCGGCATCCACGCGGGGTACGAGAGGAAGTGACCTTCGTGGATTACTAGCTTGGGGATGGTTTCAAGCGCCCTCAGATAGAGCTGTTGGCGGAGGCGTGCTTGTGAATCCCGCCGACTCCCAATGCGAGCCGTGAAGTACCGGATACGGTGCAGCCAGAATCCTGGATCCAGCAGCCGGCGTGCAAGCGCGTGGAGGTCCAACCACCAATCTGGCGTGTCGGCAAGCGCGCAGTGGTAGAGGTTGAGACCGTCCACGTACACGTTGGCAGGCGTACCGTGCATCGGGCCTCGCTACGCGCGTGTACGCGCTGAAGTCAATGCATAGGCCCAGCTATACCAAGGCAGCGCTTGACGCCAGCCGCCGTGGCCGCCAATCAGTCCGGGGTTCCCGCCCACTCCCGGAATCGCGTAGCGAGTGTCGTCGCCGATTCCGGTATGCCTTTAACGTGGCAGCGACCGCCCGCGGGCGGTCGCTATCCCAGCCGCCGAAGAGACTGGGGGGGGTACGGAGCACGTGCCAGATGCTCCCCGCAAATCCAACTGTCCCATCGACCCTCGCTGTCGTCAAGACCAGCTGTGAGCAAGCCCTGCTAGCTATGCTTGTGCCCGCCGTCCGCATCCGAACTTCCTTGCTGAGATGCCGAACATGACCGAAGTCACCGACCGTTGGATCACCCCCGGCCCGCAGCCCAATGGGCTCCAGGCCGCCGCCGACGGACTCTGGGTCATCGACCAGGACAATAACCACCTGTACAAGCTCGACTACTCGGACGGCTCGATCCTGGCTCGCATGCCCACCGAGTCAGACCATTCCAGCGGTGTCACCATTGGCGGCGGGCATCTCTGGGTCTCGTCAACCTTCGGATCCCGCATCTTCAAGCTGAACGGCGACGGAACGACGGCTGACCACTACGACACGCCGGGCAAGGGCGTCGTGGCTTTTGTCGACCCGGCCAACGCCCAGGTCACCGGCGCGCACGGCCTGCAGTGGGTGGACGAGCGCCACATGTGGATGGCGGTGCCGCCGGCCCAGCAGCTGTTCCTGGTCGACCCACGCGACATGTCGGTGCACCACTCGATCCCCACGCCCAGCCACCGCCCGCACGGCGTGTTCGTCACCGACGGCCACGTCTGGTGCTCCGACGTGGGACTGCGCGAGATCCATAAGCTGGGCCCGGCCACCGGCGAAATCCGGGCCGCGATCGACGTGCCCGACCCCGAAGTCCACGGCATGACGCTGCACAACGACCACATCTGGTTCTGCTGCGCTCTCACCCGGCGCGTCTGCACGGTCCCGCTGCCCGCTTAACCGGGGAACCAGTCGCTAGGCCAGGCCTATCCAGGCGCGACTGAATCGCGCCCAGCGCAGCTGCTCGTACTCGCCCGCGCCGCCGGCTTCGTAGAGACAGCCCAGCGTTCCGTCCGGTAGCTCGCAGAGGTCCGAATAGGCGGCCCGTCCATCGTGCAGGACCCGACCGCGCGACCAGGTCTGGCCACCGTCCGCGCTCGTTCGGACCGTCAGCCGCTCACGAGCGCGGCTGGCCGCGTTGCTGAACACCAGACGGTCGCCGCCCACACCCAGCACGGCTGCCTGGCAAACAGGGTCGATCAGTTCGTGCCAGCCAAAGGCGTCGAAGCTGTCGCCCTCGTCGTGGCTGACTGCGAAGGCCCGCCGGTATTCCCCGAGGTAGTTGCGCTCGTTCAGGTACACGCGGCCATCCGCCAGCTGTGCGGCCATGCATTCGTTCGTTCCCGGTTGAGCCACGCCGCCCAGGCGCCAGGCTTTCCCGTGGTCGTCGCTCAGGATCACGTGCGAGATGTAGGGGTCGGTCGCTCGGTCGAAATTCTGTCCGATGACGTGGTACGAGGGGATGAGCAGCCGCCCCGAGGCCAGCTGCAACCCATGCCCGGGCCCGGTGCCGTACCAGGTCCATGCCGGCAGCTTGACCTCGGCCGTCATCTCGCGGGGTTCGGCCCAGGTCTGGCCGTCGTCGTCGCTGCTGGTCAGCCACACCGTGCGCGGCGCTTTGCCGGCGCAGATCAGAGTCTCCGGACCGTCGGCATTGTTGCGGCAGAACCAGAGCCAGATCGTGCCGGTCTCGGCATCAACCACCGGCGCTGGGTTGCCCGCCACGTTGCCGCCGCCGGGCACCGCCACGCGCATGTCGTCGAAGGTCTGGCCGCTGTCGCGGCTGCGGCGCAGGACCAGGTCGATGTCCCCGGTGTCGTGCTGCGAGTTCCGCCGCCCCTCGGCTATCGCCAGAAGCGTCCCCTGCGTCGTCACTACCAGCGCCGGAATCCGAAACGTGTGGTAGCCCAGCGTCCCGCTCGTGAACAGGTCTGTTTGGATAGGGCCCGCCTCAGTAGTCAACGTACGGAATCCACACGCGCATCGCCCCAGGCGTCCGGTTGGCCCAGGCAAAGTACGGAATTGCGGTCAGCGGCGTCGAACCCGTCAGCCTTGGCTTCCCGCCGTCGAACCGCGTATACAGCTCGTTCGACCGGTTTTGCACCGCCACGCCGGCCGAACCTCTGATGGTCGTCAGTCCGCCCAGCAGGTCCGGCTCGTCTCGGGCTTGCAGATTCGAGTCAGGGCCCAGGACCAGCGCGTCCACGTTCGACTTGGGGTGATCCGCGGCCTCGATGCAATAGATCAGCGGCCCACGCGCAATCGCGGCTCGCCCGGTGTTGGCCTGAACTCGCGGGTGGCTGGCCACCAGCCGAACGTCCATAGGCAGCTGCAAGCTCACGGTCGTTCCCGCCGACCAGACCCGCCGGATGGCGGCGTACGAGCCGGGCTCGACAGGCTCACGTGACCCCTTCACCTCCAGACTCGCGCCATTCGCCCACGAGGGAATCCGCAGCCGCAGCTCCACTGGCCCGTCCGGGGCGTCCTCCACCACCAGGTCCACGTCCCCATCCCACGGGTACCGCGTCGCAACCTGCAACGTCATGGACCCGCCGTCGGGCAGGGGCGCCTCCACCCGCCCGGGCAAGTACTGGTGCACCCACAGCGCGCCCGCCGACACCCCGTAGGCGTAGCCCGGCAGGCTCAACAGCAGCCGCGCGATGTTGGGCGGACAGCAGGCCGTGTCGTACCACGGCTGGCGCTGGTGACCGCCTACCGACTGCTGCGCCCCGCTGCTGTGCAGCCCCTGCTGATCGTCCGGCGTCGGCTGCGGATCGGCCGCCAGCGGGTTGGCGTAGAAATACGACCCGCCGTCCGGCGAGACCCCAACCAGCGCCCCGTTGTACAGGGCAGTTTCCAGCCAGTCCGCGTAGCGGGCGTCGCCGGTGGCGGCCAGCAGCCGGGCGTTCCAGAAAACCCCGCCCACCGCCGCGCAGGTCTCGGCATACGCGCGGTCGTTGGGCAGTTCGTAGTCGGCCCCGAACGCCTCGCCCTGGTAGCGCGACCCCAGCCCTCCGGTCACGTAGGCGCGGCGTTCGTAGGCGCTCTCCCACAACCGGATCGAGGCCTCCAGCAACTCCGCCTCGCCCGTATCCATGGCCGCGTCCGCCATCGCCGCCGCCAGGTACGTCAGGCGTACCGAGTGCCCGTCGGCGTCGCGTTGCTCACGGACCGGCGCGTGATCCTGGTGGTAATGCAACCCGCTGAGATTCGGTGGATCCGCCCCTCGCTGGTCCAGAAAAAACACCGCCTGCCGCAGGTACGCCGGATTCCCCGTCTCCCGCGCCAGTTCGACCAGGGCCAGTTCGATCCCCGGATGCCCGTCCGGCTCCGGCCGGCTCTCCGGCCCAAACGTGGCGCACATGTGATCCGCCGCCCGCACGACCACGTCGTACAGCCGGTCGGATGCCGTGCAGCGCCGGTGCGCCACCCCCGCCTGGATCAGGTGCCCCATGCAATACAGCTCGTGCTCGTCCGTCAGGTTCCGGTAGCGCCAGGACGTCCGGGGCCCGCTGAAGTAGGTATTGATGTACCCGTCCGGCCGTTGCGCCGCAGCGATCGCCTCGATCACGCCATCGACACGGGCCTTCAGTGCCGTCGACGGCGCCCGCGCCAGCGCGTAGCTGGCGGCTTCGAGCCACTTGTATACGTCCGAGTCGTTGTAATAGCGGCCCTCGAACTCACCTTGCAGCCGTCCCGCCGCCCGCTCGAAGTTGCGCAGCCGCCCGGTCACCTCGCACTGGTGGTACTGCCGCTCCAGCCCATGCGATCGCATTGACCGCATCCGGTCGTCCCAGAAGCCCTCCGCCAGCTCGACCCGCCCCGGCGGTACCGGCCGTACCGCTGTATACGGACTCTTCGAGAGGTCGATCACGGCCGCCGAGTTCATGCGTTCGCCAGCCTGGACGCAGTCCGCGGGTCCCTACCCACCCGTCGCTACCGACCGAACACAGCGAAACCCCAGGTTGCCCGCGCTGCTGTCCGGCGTGTTGGAACTGCGCGCCGCCACCCGGTAGCGGTTGCAATACGACCGGTGGCAGAGATACGACCCGCCCCGCAGCACCCGGCGCTGACCCTGCGCCGGCCCCTGCGGATTGCGCCGCTCGGCCCGCAGGTGGTGGCTGGGGCTGAACCAGTCGGCGCACCATTCCCAGACGTTGCCCGAGGTGTTGTACAGCCCGAACCCGTTCGGCTTATAGGCGTCGACCGGCGCCGTGCCAATCCAGCCGTCCGCGGACGAGTTGGTTTCCGGAAACGTGCCCTGCCAGATGTTGCAGCGGTGCTCGCCCCTGGGCGTGAGCTTGTCGCCCCAGGGATAGCGGCGCTGATCCAGCCCGCCTCGCGCGGCGTACTCCCACTCGGCTTCCGTGGGCAGCCGCGTGCCCGCCCAGTCGCAATAGGCCAGCGCGTCGTTCCAGGAGACGTGAATCGCCGGATGGTCCATGCGGTTGTCCACGTCCGAGCCGGGCCCTTCCGGCGCCGCCCAGTAGGCGCCGCTGACCGGCACCCACCACGGCGTCGTGTCCGGCCGTTGCGGCGTGCGCCGCTTGATCTCGTCCGACGCCAGCATGTGAAACACATAGCTCCAGCCGAATGTCTCGGCCTCGGTCTTGTAGCCGCTGGCGGCGATGAACTCGCAGAACTGGGCGTTGCTTACGGCGGCGATGTCGATCCGAAACGTGTCCACCGCCACGACCCGCACGGGACCCTCGCCGTCGGCCGGGAACCCGCTGCGGTCTTCGGTCCCCATCCGGTACTCGGCGCCGCGGATGCGGGCCATGCCGGGGCGACGGCGGAGCGATCGGTTGACAGTCTTGCCGTGGCCTGCGCGCGCTCCTGGGGTATTAGCGTTCGCGGGTCGAGGTGACATTGGCGAACAACAGGCACCGTCGCGCATGAGACCTACCAACCTGCGGGGACGCGGAATCTTAGCCTGCGGGGCTGGAGGATCAGATGCACTGCGACGCCCAGGCCTTCCTAATGTTCGGGCTGACAAGGGGATGTCCCGACTCGCGCCGGCCCGGAGATAATGGCCCGTCATGCGCATCACTCGCCTCCGCGCTCACCCCCTCCGCAACCCCGATCCGGGCCGTGAAGCCATCGCCCTCGTCGTCGTGGAAATTGAGACCGACGAAGGACTCACCGGCCTTGGTTCGGTCGGCGGCTTTCCCGTTGGCGCGGAGACGATCATCGCCCGCCAGTTCGCGCCGTTGCTGGTTGGCACGGACCCGGCCGACATCGAGGTCCACTGGGAACGCCTCTACGCCTCGCTGAACCGGCAGGGGCAGCGCGGGACGGGCGTGATGGCGTTGAGCGGAGTGGACCTGGCGCTCTGGGATCTGCTGGGCAAGTCGGTGGGGCGGCCGGTGGCGAGCCTGCTTGGCGGGGGTTCGACGCGGCGCGTGCCGGTGTACTTGAGCTCGCTCTCGCTGCGCGGGCGAACGGCCCGGCAGGCGCTGCTGGACGAGATTGCGGAGGGACGTCGCCAGGGGTTCAGCGCCTTCAAGTACTTCACGGTTCACGGGCCGAAGGACGGGGAACGCGGGCGGAGGGTTGAATTGGAGGTGGTGCGCGAGATCCGGTCGATCATCGGTCCCGATGCGGACCTGATGGTGGACGCGCACTTCGGGTGGGACCTGCCCTATGCCCGGCGTATGCTGGCGCCTCTGGCCGACGTGAATGCCGTCTGGCTTGAAAACCCGATTCCGATCGACGACCTGGCGGGGTATGAAGCGCTGGCCCGTGACGGCGCGGCGCCGTTGGCCGCAGGTGAGTCCGAGCGCACGCGGTTTCCGTTTATTTCGCTGCTCAACGCGGGCGTGTACTACCTGCAGCCGGACGTGAACCGGGTGGGTGGCCTGACGGAGATGCTGCGCATTTGCGGTTTGGCCGCGAGCCACCAGCGGCCGGTGGCGCCGCACCAGGGGTGGCTGCATACCTGGCACCTGATCGCGGCTCGGGCGAATTGCCCCATCGGGGAGTACTTTCCGCGCCGGGAACCGCTGCCCGGGAATTCCTTGATCTGGGCGGCGCTGGATGGGGAGCCCGAGGCGGTGGATGGTCATGTGACGATTCCCGATCGGCCGGGATTCGGGTGGCGACTGAATGCGCGAGCAATCGCGTCGTACAGCTCCGACGCCGCCGAGCGGACGTGACACATGTCGATCACTAGCAAGATTCATCCGTTCCTGTGGTTCGATGGACAGGCCGAGGAAGCGGCGAGGTTCTACGTGTCGATCTTCCAGAACGCGAGGATCGTGCACGTGGAGAAGATCTCGACGGGGTCGGCCGAGGGCGGTGCGATCGTGGAGTTTGAGCTGGAGGGGCAGCGATTCGGCGGGGTTGACGGCGGGCCGATGTACAGCTTTACGCCGGCGGTCTCGTTTGTAGTGGAGTGCGAGACGCAGGACGAGATTGACTACTTCTGGGAACGGCTATCCGAAGGCGGGCGGACGCAGCCGTGCGGTTGGCTTGTCGACAGATTCGGCCTGTCGTGGCAGGTCATCCCGGCGGGACTGGGCGAGATCATGGCGCCGGCGCCCAAGGCGGTGATGGAGGAGTTGCTGGGGATGTCGAAGATCGAAATCGACAAGCTGCGGCAGGCCGCAAGTTCGAAGACGAGCTAGCTAGCGTCGGCAAAGGCGTGGCAGGCGGTAGGGCACGGGACGGTATCGACCAGGATCAGCGCCGATGCTTGGCGGCGATAATCTTGGCAATCGCTGCCTTCGCTTTCTTGGCCGGAGCCGTGCCAGAGCCTCCAGACCCGAGATCAAGTCGGCGATAGACATCGTAAGGACGTGCCGCAACTTCCTCGCGAGACGCTGTGTCGTAGGCGCGCAGGCCGCGCCTGAGGATTTCCGCGACCGGGAGTCCGGTGCGCCGGCGCACGGCGGCGAGCGTGCGTTCATCCTCGTCGTTGAACCGCACGGTCCTGATGCCCATCTGAAACCTCGTCGCCGGTCAGTATTGCCGATTGTCGGATACGGCCGGTCGCCAATCTGCTTGCTGCACTGGCTGGCGGGACGCAACTGTGCGCGTGCAAATAACTGACACGAGTACGTGTTGATATAATGCACTGAATGGATCTAGCGGTTCGGCGAATCAAGCGGCGGCTGGAGCGGGAGGGCTGGTTTTTGCAGCGTCACGGTTCGAGCCATGACATCTACCGGCACCCGAGTGTGAGCGGCATCATCGTGGTACCGCGACATCGGACGGTTTCACCGGGCGTGGCTCGGTCCATTGCCAAGAAGGCCGGCTGGGAGGAGTAGGCGACGGTGGCGAGGTATCCGGCGCTCATTGACGGGGCTAAAGGTGGGTACGGCGTGGTGTTCCCCGATCTGCCGGGGATCGTGGCCATGGGCGCTACGCTTGAAGCGGCGATGCTGAATGCGGAGGCGGCGCTTCAGGATGCGGCGTTGGAGGCTGAGCGGGACGGCTTAGCGCTAAGCCCTCCAAGCGCGCTGGAGGACGTGGAGGTGCCGGACGGCAGCGCGCTGTCGTCCATTCTGCTGGTCCGCGCCGCTCCCGCGCGGCGCAGCGTGCGCTTGAACCTGACACTGGACGCCGCCGTTGCGGACCTCATCACGTCCGAGGCGGACCGGCGCGGCATGTCGCGTAAGCGGTACGTGGAGTGGATGACGCGTCGATTGGCGCAAATCGGGGGATAAGCCGAAGCAGCCAGAGGGAGGTTCGTCGCTCCGGCCCGGACTATTGCCTGGCTTCGATGCGGGTGAGGATGTCGCGGATTTCGGTGAGGAGTTGGGTGGCGTCGCCGGCCGGTGCGGCGGCCCTGGGGGCGTCTTCGGACGGTTCGGCACCGAGGGTGACTTGCCGCTGTCGGAGGATGGCGTTACGGAAGGCGGCGGCGTCTACGACGCCGAGCAGGTTGCCTTCGCTGCTGGCGTGCTGGCCGGATTGGCCGGCAGTTTCTACTTTCAGCCCATGCAGGCCGAAGCGGCGCATCAACGGCCCCTGGTGGAGACGCAGGTCGGTAATGCGGTTGAGGGGGATGGTGGACTCGCTGCGGGTGAAGACCCCCTTGCGGAGTTCGAGGGCCTGGGTGGTCAGGCGGGCGGAAAGGCCATCGAAGTACTTCGGGCCGAACCAGATGCTGTAGAGGAGCCAGAAGGGAATGAACGGGATGCCCACGATGGTGATGACCATGATGAGCGAGACGAGCACGCGCCAGTAGGCGATGGCCTTGCGATCGAACTGGGCATCGAGCAAGGTCTTGCCGGTGACGCCAGGTGGGTCAGATTGCACGGTTGGATCCTCCAATTCCCCGCGGTCGCCGGCGGGGGGACTTCAGGTGTGGCGAGCGCTAGCCGCGGTTCATTTTTTCGCCGGCGGCGCGCCAAAGGTACAGGCCGGCGGCGCCTGAAACCCAACTGAAGAGTACGTCCATCCACGGGAAGTGGCTGATGTGGGATTGGGCGGCCAGGCCGACTTCGTTCTCCGGGAACAGCGTCCACAGCCAGTTCCAATAAAAGATGATGATCAGGCCCGTGGCGCCGAGGAAGAGGGCGGTGGCGCCCAGGTATTCGCGGGTGACGGGGTCGCTGGGGCCGCCGGTGAGGCTGCGGACGCGGTGGAGGCTGATGAGGAGCGCAATGACCACGGCCACGGCCATGAACCAATTCATCACCTGCCAGACGGGATAGGTGTCGCCGCCGTCGTGGTAGACGGGGGTGAGCATGAGGTTCAGCCCGACGGCGACGGCGAGGACGACGAGGGCAACGGCGACTACGCGACGAACCTGGTCCATTGGGCTGCTCCGCATCTATTGACGCTGACGATTGTGCCCTCTGTCACTCGAAGCGGAGCGTAGCATCCGCGGGTTGTTGGGCCTTGTGCGCGGGGCTAGCCGAAGGTGCCGTCGTTGCGCTGGTGGAGGATGACGGGGTTGCCCTCGGGATCGGCGACGACGGCGAAGCGGCAGGAGCCGGGTTCGACGGGCTCGACCAGGACACGGGTGCCTGATTCGCGGGCCGTCGCAAGTACGGTGTCCAGGCTGTCGCAGGCAAAGGCGGCTGCCGGTCGGAGCCCGGCATCGCCGGCCGCGACCGGCATTTCCTGCGATCCATCCAGGGCAACGGTGACTCCGCCGGCGTTGAACTCGACCCACTGATCGCCGTACGCCTCGGCCTGTTGGAGCCCCAGCACGTCGCGATAGAAGGTCACGGCGCGGTTCATGTCGTGCACGGGGTAGTAGAAGAAGTCGATGCCTCGAACTGGCATGGCGGCTCCCGGAGATTGAACTGACGTGTCGTCCAGCCTACTGACCGTTGACGCGTCCTTCGGTTGGGTCGAGGGATCGAATGGCAGCGTTGGGCTGCCTGGGAATCAGTTGAGGCGAAACTGTTCGGGCGCGCGGGTGAAGTTGATCTGTTGACCAGCGGCGAGGACGGCGGCCTCGCCGCCGTTGGCCTCAATACGGCGCTGCTGGTCAGACTTGGCCGCCGCGTCGGTCGCGGCGGGGTCGCAGATGGCGGCCAGGCGGCGGCCGAAGTCGGCAACGAGGTCCTGATGAGCTGGGCGGTCGGCCAGGTTGGTCAGTTCGTGGGGATCGGCCTGCATATCGAAGAGCTGGGGGTCGTGGCCGACCCAGTGGACGTATTTCCAACGGCGATCACGCAGCATGTAGGTGGCGGAGGCGGAGCCGGTGGCGTGGTATTCGCTGAAGACGGTGCGGTCGGCGGGTGCGTCGCCGGCGGCGAATGACCAGAGGTTGCTTCCCGGCAAGTCCGCGTCCTCGGGTGCCGGCTCGATGCCGATCCCGGTCATGATGGTGGGGGCCAGGTCGACCAGCGAAACGGGGCAGTCGACGACGTGGCCGGCGGGGACGTCGGGTCCGGCCAGGATTAACGGAACGCCGGCGGCGCTGTCGTACATGACGCTCTTGCCCCAGAGGCCGTAGTCGCCCAGCGTTTCGCCGTGGTCGCTGGTGTAGACGATGCGGGTGTCGTCGGACAGGCCGGCGGCGGCGAGCGCGCCAAGGACGTCTCCGATCAGCTCATCGACGAAGGAGCACATGGCGTAGTAGACGAGGCGGGCCTGACGGATGGCGTCGTGGGAGCGAACGTCGTCAGCGGTTTGCACGCGCGCAGCGCGGAAGGCGTCCAGCGGCGGGTGCATCGGCCACTGGTCGGGCGACCAGGCGATGGGCAGGTCGATGTCGTCCAGCCGGTAGCGGCGCTGGTGGTGGTCAGGGGCGGCGAATGGAAAGTGGGGCAGGGTGAAGGAGACGAACAGGCACCAGGGTCGATCGTGAGTTGGCGCCTCGGCCTGAAGCCAGCGGACGGCTTCGGCGGCGATGGCGGTGTCGTAGCGGATGTACTCCGAGTCGGTGTCGCCGGCATGGTCGACATGGCCGAGTTGATAGCGGGTGACGGGAATGTCGGAGCGAATGCAGCCGAAGACATCCCCGATGCCGTGCATGACGTGCATGGCGATGCGCTGATCGGGGAAGCCGATGTCGTCGGTGGTGTTGCGGTAGTGGAGCTTGCCGATGGTGGTGACGCCGTGGCCCTGTTCGGCGAGGCGATGTCCCCAGCTGGAGGCCGTGCTCCCGGTATAGGGCGCGGCGTTGTCCCACGCCCCAATCTCATGAACGTAGCGGCCGGTAGCGAAGCTGGCGCGGGAGGGGACGCAGATTGGGGAGTTGCAGTAGGCGGTGGTGAAGGCCGTTCCGGCCGAAGCCAGGGCGTCCAGGTTGGGTGTCTGCACCACGGAGTGGCCGGCGGCTCCCAGCATGCGCGGGTTGTGCTCGTCGGACATGAGAACCAGGAGGTTCTTGGGTTCCACAGAGGCTCCGGTTTGGTGGGTAGCGCGGCATTAGCGTCGGTGGGCGCGCGGGTGCGAGCGTAGCCGACGGCGCGCCCGCGTTCGCACAAGCCGCCTTAACGCGCCGGGGGGCGACGGACTTCCCGCCGCCCCCCGGGCAAGGCTGCCTACACGCCCGCTAGCCGATTGGGCCGACCGGGTTGGGGTAGGTGTACCAGTCAATGGCACTGGAGGTCGTGAATGCCAACCTCACGTCGCCGCCAGCGTAGATGGTCTGGTCTTCCTGGAATCCGTTGCTGAACGCGATGCCCCGGACACTTGGAATGGTCAGGTTCACGCTCTGCTGGATCCAACTGCCATGGTCGCCGGGGTCAGGCACGTTGCCCTGCCGGACTGACTTCTTGCTCTTGAAGACGCCCATCTTGGCTGTGCCGACAAGGAGCGTCCCGTCACGAGACACCAGCGGCGACATGGCGATGAGGTTGATGCGCCCCAGGGAGTTGTTGGGGTTTTCGAGCACTTTGGCGAACTTCTCACCGCCGTCCGTTGTCCGGTAGAGGCCGTGCAGTTCCGAACCGACAAACAGCGTTTCGTTGTGACGCCAATCCGGATGCACGGCAACGGCCGAGATTCGAAGATCGTTGGGCAGAGCCTTGTTGGCAATCACCGAACTGAAGCCGCGACCGCCGTTGTCGCTGCCGTAGATGTCGAGCGTGGTCCAGGCAAGTATGTGACTGTCGTTGCCGCGGCCCTCGGCCGAAGCCAGCCCCAGGTAGGTGGCCGCAGGCAGGACGTTGCCGTGGACGACGGGTATGGCGGACCAGTTCGCGCCGCCGTCGTTGGACTGATAAAAGCCACCCGCGTCGGCAACGGCGTAAAAGAGTCTGTCGGCCTCGAAGCGCCAGGAGGCGGCCAATCCACCGATGCGACCGGCGGGAAGACCGGCCGCCCTCGTCCAGGTTTGCCCTCGGTCCGTGGAACGCGCCACGCCGTCGTTGGTGGCCACCAGCACCACGCCGTCGTTCGGCAGGTTGGGCGAGGGCAGGATGGCGTTGACCGCCAGGTTCGGCATCCCTTGTGTGAACTGAGTGAAGCTCGCACCGGCGTTGTCTGATCTAAGGACGCCACCAGTGGCCGTGCCCAGCCAGAGCGTCTGGTCCTGCACCACAAACGGGGAGGCGACGAGATGCAGGATCTCACCGATGGGAGCGGAGCTCGGCATGGGTGCCGGCTGAGGCGCCGGCGCGGGCGCCGGGACGGGCGCAGGGGCGGGTG
>DAOUIX010000201.1:0-25445 GCA_034423235.1 Chloroflexota bacterium
GCCGTCCCCCGTGCGGCGCATTTCCTCCACGGCATGCTCAGCCTGCTCTTGGTCAACCTCTCTCGACTCGTGGACAGCCTGTCGGACCATTTCCCGCGCCACGCCTCTGGATTCAGGATCCCGCGAATCCGCCCCGAAAATTCGCCCAAAACCGACTCTCGCCAGCCCGACCCCTTAAGGGGTCGGGCTGGCGAGAGTCGGTTCCCCCTTCACCCCCACCCGCAAACAATCCTCGCCACCGCCGGCAACGCGTCAGCCGAAAGGCTGGCGCGCGACTCCCGTTTCTTCGTAGAATCGGCGCACCTACCTGCGCGGGGAATCCAGGTAGGCTTACAACCCCGCCGCGACGGCGGCGCGTGGAGGCCAGGCATGGCGATAACTGAACGCAGAGACACCGCTGGTTACGTGATTGACATCCTCGACGAGGAATTCGAGGACTTCACCACGGAGGCCCGGGCCTACCTGGCCGGTCAGCGCGTCGAAGAGAAGTTCATCGGCTACCGGCTCAAGCAGGGCGTCTACGGCCAGCGGCAGCCCAACGTCCAGATGCTGCGGGTGAAGCTGCCGATGGGCGGCGTCACCGCGGACCAGTTGGACGCCTTCGCCGAGGTGGCCGAGCGGTTTGCCCCGCTGAAGAAGGGCCACATCACCACCCGCGAGAACATCCAGTTGCACCACATCCCGCTGCCATTGGCCTGGGAGTCGCTGCGAGTGCTGGGTCGCGCGGGGCTGTCGACGCGGGAAGCCTGCGGAAACACGGTCCGCAACGTCACTGGTGACCCCTGGGCGGGCGTGGCCGCCGACGAAACGTTCGACGCCACGCCCTACGCGGGTGCCTTCGTGCGCTACTTCGTGCGTAACCCGCTGACGCAACTGCTGCCGCGAAAGTTCAAGGTTTCGTTCAGCGGGTCCGACACCGACCGCACGATCGGCGAGATTCACGACTTGGCGTTCTTTTCGACCATCAAGATGGTGGACGGCAAGGAAGAGCGCGGGTTCCGGATCCTGACCGGCGGCGGGCTCTCGATCATGCCCAAGCACGCCTTCGAGCTGTACGACTTTGTGCCGCTGAGCGACTACCTGCGGGTGTCCGAAGCCGTGCTGCGGATCTTCAACCGGTCCGACGAATTGCGGCGCAACCGGGCGAAGGCGCGAATCAAGTTCCTGGTGCACCGGGTCGGTATCGAGAAATTCCGCGAGATGGTCGAGGCCGAACTTACCGGCGCCTGGGCGCAGCGCGACTACGACCTGGACGACCTGGTCTTCATCGACAACGAGGAAGCCGACGCGCCGGAGATGCCGGCCGAGGCGCCTGAGATCGCCGAGGAAGACGCCGACCTGTTCGAGCGCTTCTGCTCCACGAACGTCGCGCCCCAGGTGCAGGCCGGGTATTCGACCATGGAAGTCAAGGTCAACCAGGGTGACCTGAGTCCCGAGCAGTTCCGCGGTCTGGCGCAGATCCTGCGTGACTACGGCGCCAGCCGGGCGCGCACGACCCACTGGCAGAACATCGTCCTGCGCTGGATTCCGGATAACAGTGTGTACCCGGTGTGGCGCGAACTGCGCGCGCTGGGGCTGGGTAACCCGGGCGCCTACGAGATCAACGACGTGGTGTCCTGCCCCGGCACGGACAGCTGCAAGCTCGGGATCACCTCGTCGATGGGCCTCAACAAGGCCATCCAGGCCAAGGTTGAGGAGATGCACATCCAGGATCCGCTGACGCGGCAGATCCTGATCAACATGAGCGGCTGCCCCAACTCCTGCGGCATGCACCACGTGGGCAACATCGGGTTCCACGGCGCGGCCATCAAGACCGGCGGTCGCCAGGTGCCCGCGTACCACACGTTCATCGGCGGCAACCGCCGCTACGGGTCGCCGATGCGGCTGGGCCTGCTGCTGCGCACGCGGGTGCCCGCCAAGCGCGCGCCGACGGTGGTGGAGCGCCTGATCCTGGACTACGAGGAGAATCGCGAGAGCGACGACGAGTCCTTCAACGAGTACGTGGACCGGTACGACCGGCTCTACTTCGACGGACTGCTGAAGGACTTGGCGCTGCCGCCCGAATACGACGACGAACCGGACCACTTCGTGGACTGGGACCGCGACCGCCTGTACGTGCTGGAACGCGGCGAGGGCGAATGCGCGGTCTGACTCCAGACGTTCCGTCCGACATCTCGCCGACGCAGCGCGGCCAGCGGCTACGTGCGTCGGCGGCGATTGTTGCGATTCTTCTCGGCCGCGGCAGCGCGTCCTGTTGTTGCCACTGCACCTGCGCCTGTATACGGGGCGTGGTGGTCTAGGCCTCTCACGCCCGCAAAGTCCTGGTTACGCCAGGCACTTCTCGACGCCGGCCGGGCGTTCGCGCCCAGGCCGCGTGATCGGTCCCAACTGACCACGCCCTAGAACGGCGTCGAGCACCTGAAATCGAGCGAGGGGCGCATTTTGCCCCGTGCCATCGGAGGTTCTCTCTCAAACGTGAACATGCAACTTGCTGAAATCGACCTGCGGCGCGAAGGGCCGCGGATGCAGGAATTGCCCGCCGAGGAGGTGCTGCGCGAAGTCGTGCGCGCTTATGCGCCGGACGTGGCGCTGTCGTGCTCCTTCGGCGGTCCCAGCGGAATGGTGCTGGTGGACATGCTGGCGCGACAGGACCTGCTGGACGACGTGGAGGTGTACTACCTGGACACCGGACTGCTCTTCGAGGCCGCGCACGAGGTGCGCGAAGAGATTGAGCAGCGCTATGGGTTCGAGGCCACGGCGTATCTGCCGGACTTGTCGGTGGCCGCACAGGCCGAGCTATACGGCGACGCGCTGTGGGACCGTGACCCGGACGCCTGCTGCGGGATCCGCAAGGTCGGGCCGAACGCGCGGGCACTGGCGGACAAGCGGGCCTGGATCACGGGCGTGCGACGCGACCAATCGGCGCAGCGGGCGGCGACCCCGGTGGTCGAGTGGAACGCGAAGTTCGGGCTGGTGAAGGTGGCGCCGCTGAGCGGCTGGACCGAGGCCGAGATTTGGGACTACATCCGGCGCCATGACGTGCCCTACAACCGGCTGCACGACGAGGGCTACCCGAGCCTGGGCTGCAATACGCGCTGTACGTCGCGTCCATTGCCTGGCGAAACGCTGCGCGGCGGTCGCTGGCGCGGGTTGTCCAAGACCGAGTGCGGACTGCACGGGAACATCTAGGGATGGTCAAGTCAATGGACTGCAATGGGTTTGCCGCCTACGGGCGGCAGGAATCGGCCGGGGTCACAATCTGGCTGACGGGTTTATCGGGAGCCGGGAAGACGACGCTGGCGGAGCGGCTGACGCCGGAACTGGAACGGCGCGGCCACCGGGTGGAGTCGCTGGACGGCGACGTGGTGCGTACGCACCTGAGCAAGGGGCTGGGCTTCACGCGCGAGGACCGCGACGAGAATATCCGGCGAATTGCGTGGGTGGCGGCGCTGGGGACGCGGCATGGCGCCACCATGCTGGTGTCGGCGATCTCGCCCTATACAGAAGGTCGACGCGAAGCGCGGGACCAGATCGGCCAGTTCGTTGAGGTCTACGTGAAGTGCTCACTCGACGAGTTGATCGAGCGCGACCCCAAGGGGCTGTACGCACGCGCCCTGGCCGGTGAGATCAAGAACTTCACCGGGGTCAACGATCCCTACGAAGCGCCGGTCGCCCCGGAGATCGTGGTTGAAACGGACATGGAGTCGGTAGAGCAAAGCGCGACCAAGATCCTGGAAGGCCTGGAACGTCTGGGCTACCTGGCGCCTGCGTCCGACTGTGTGGCGGTGGCCTGATGGCTGCCGTGACAACGCCGGTAGCGATCAAGCTCTCGCCGCGGCAACTGGCGGACCTGGAGTTGTTTCGAGTCGGCGGCTACCGCCCATTGAATGGATTCATGACGCAGCCGGAATACGCGGCAGTGCTGAAGGACATGCACCTGCCTGACGGGCAGCCCTGGCCAATTCCGATCACGCTGGCGGTGGACGCGGAGACGGCCGCGCTGGTGTGCGAGGGCGACCGGCTGGATCTGTTGGACGGCGCGGGCCGGCGCCGGGGCGAGCTTGAGGTTCAGCAGCGATTTCACTATGACAAGACGGCCGAGGCGCAGGCGGTGTACCGCACGACTGACCCGGAGCACCCGGGCGTGGCGGCGCTCTATGCGCAGGGCGAAGTCTTATTGGGCGGGCCGGTGACGTGTTTTGGCAAATCGCCGGACGAGGCTGAGGATCCGCGGCACCTGACGCCGGCGCAGCTGCGCAAACGGTTCGACACGGTGGGTTGGCGGACGGTCGTGGGATTTCAGACGCGCAATCCGATCCATCGCGCCCACGAGTACATCCAGAAGGCCGCGCTGGAGATGGTGGACGGGCTGCTGGTGCATCCGCTGGTAGGCGTCACCAAGGAAGACGACGTGCCGGCGGACGTGCGCTGGCGCTGTTACGAGGTGCTGCTGGACGGCTACTTCCCGCGCGACCGAGTAGTGCTGGCGGCGTTGCCCGCGGCGATGCGTTACGCCGGGCCGCGCGAGGCGGTGTTTCACGCGCTGGTGCGGCGGAATTATGGCTGCACACACTTCATCGTGGGCCGCGACCACGCGGGTGTGGGGGATTACTACGGCCCGCACGACGCGCAGCACATCTTCCACGAGTTCGACGCCGGCGAACTGGGTATCACCCCGCTGTTCTTCGAGCACGCGTTCTGGTGCACGGAATGCGCGGGGATGGGCTCGGCGAAGACCTGTCCGCACGACGGGTCCAACCACGTGTTCCTGAGCGGGACGCGGCTGCGGGGTTTGCTGAGCGAAGGGCAGCGACCGCCGGCGGAGTTCACGCGACCGGAGGTCGCGGCGGTCCTGGCGGAGGCCTACGCCCAGCGCTGAGCGTCGGGGCGTAGGCTTTAGCGGCTGGCGCAGGCGGCGGGACCGAGGTGCGGCGGTGAAGGCTCGCATCGCGACACGCCGTTCGCCCCTGGCTCGAGCGCAGGCGGCGCTGGTGGCCGATCTGCTCACGGCTGCCAATCCCGGGTTGCGCATTGAGCTTGTGCTGGTGGACACGGCCGGCGACCTCGACCGCAGCCGGCCGATCGAGACGCTGGGCGAACGGGGCGTGTTTTCCCGCGGCGTGCAGGCGGCCCTGCTGGACGGACGCGCCGACATCGCGGTGCACAGCTACAAGGACTTGCCGACGGAGCCTCTGGCCGGCCTGCGGATTGCGGCCGTGCCGGTGCGGGCCGATCCGCGCGATGCGCTGGTCAGCCAGGGCGGCAAGGGCCTGGCGAAGCTTCCGGATGGCGCCACGATTGGCACCGGCAGCGCAAGGCGGTCCACGCAGGTGCTGGCCGTGCGCCCCGACGTGCGGGTGCAGCCGCTGCGGGGAAACGTGGGCACGCGCGTTGGACGCGTGAAGGCCGGACAGCTCGACGCCACGGTATTGGCGGTGGCGGGACTGGTACGGGCGGGTCTGGCCGGGGACATCGCCGAGATTTTGAAACCGCCGGAGTTCCTGCCGGCCCCAGCCCAGGGCGCGCTGGCGGTTGAAGTGCGGGCGGATCGACCCGACATGCAGCAGTTGGTGGAGCGAATCGACAGTGCGACGTCGCGCGCGGCGGCGACGGCCGAGCGGGCCTTCCTGCGCGACTTGCGGGGCGGCTGCAACGTGGCGGCCGGAGCACTGGCGACGCTGGACGGCGCCGACCTGACGCTGACGGCGGGGCTGTTCGGTGCTGGCGAGGCGCAGCCGCTGACGCTTCGAGGGCGCGTGGGCGATGCCGACGCGCTGGGTCGGCAGGCGGCCGCCGGCGTGCTGGCGGCGCGCGAGCAGGCGACGCAGTGAACGCGCAAGCGGGAACCATCTACTTGGTCGGTGCGGGTCCGGGCGATCCCAGGTTGATCACGGTGCATGGCCGCGAAGTCCTCGAATCGGCGGACGCTGTGGTGCACGATCGGCTGATCTCGCCTGATCTGTTGAAGCTGGCGCGGCTCGATGCGCGGATCGAGGACGCCGGCAAGGCGCCGGGCCGGGCTTCGCGGAGCCAGGACGAAATCAATGACTTGCTGATTGCCCTGGCTCGCGAAGGGCTCTCGGTCTGCCGGCTCAAAGGCGGGGATCCCTTCGTGTTCGGCCGCGGCGGCGAGGAAGTGCTGGCGGCGCGCGCGGCCGGGATCCCGGTTGTCGTGGTGCCCGGAATCTCCTCGGCGCTGGCCGGACCGACCGCGGCGGACGTGCCCGTAACGCATCGAGGCGTGGAGTCAAGCTTCACCGTGGTGACCGGGCACGACGCGCAGTCGGCTGGGGGGGGCGCGGTGGATTGGAAACGCATTGCCGCGACGCCGGGGTCCATCGTGGTGCTGATGGGCGTCGGGAACCTGGAGGCGATTTCCGGGAAGCTGATCGAGGGCGGACGGTCGCCCAACGAGCCGGTGCGCGTGGTGGAGCGCGCCACCTTGCCCGGGCAACGAATGGTCTCAGGGACGTTGGCGACCATTGGCGCGATCGCGCGGGAGTTCGGACTGGAGGCTCCGGCGGTAGTGATCGTGGGCGCCGTCGTTGGCGTGCTGGACCCGGGCGCGGCGACGTGACGCCACCTTGCGTGGTCGTGACGAGGCCGGCCGGTGGCCGGGATCGTCTCACGGAGCGTCTGCGGGAGTTGGGTTGCGAGGTAGTCGCGGCGCCGGCCATCCGAATCGGCCCACCCCGCAGCTATGAGGCCTTAGACACCCTGGTGCGCTCACCCGGCCGCTACGACTACCTTCTCTTCATGAGCCGCAATGCGGTGCGCTACTACGTCCAGCGCGCGCGTCGCCTTCGGCGCGGCGGGCCACCGGTTCCAGCAGGCATGCAGGTGGGCGTAGTCGGGACCGCGACCGGCGCCGTGGCCAAACGGGCGGGCATTGACGTGACCGTTCGATCGAACGGTCGAACCGGGGTTGACCTTGCGGAGGCCGTGGCTGCTGCGGCCACCGCAGGGGCGCGGGTGGCCGTGGTCCAGGCAGAGGATGGACATGAGGAACCGGTTGAGCGCCTGCGGTCGGCCGGGCTGTCGGTCACCCGCGTTCCTGCCTACAGGACACGCCCGGCGGCGGTGCCTCAGGAGATTGTGCACGCCGTGCGGAATAGCGAGGTTGCCGCGCTGGCGTTCGCCAGTCCTTCAAGCGCGGTGAGTTTTGCGGTGGCGCTGGGTGGGTTGGGGGCTGTTCCAGAGAGTGTCGCGGTGGCGGCTATCGGGCCGACGACGGCGGCGGCGTGTGAACGGGCGGGTCGGGCGCCGGACGTGGTGGCGGAGGAGTCAAACGCGGAGACGTTGGCGGAGGCGGTGGTAGGTCACATTAGGAACCGGGAATGCGCCGACGCAGCCTAGCGAGCATGCGAACCACCGCGCCTCCACCGGATGGCCAGCCGACACCCAGACTTAGAATGGCCTTCCCGATCTGGAGGGCGTGAAGATATGCGCGAGCACCTGATTGGGCCGGTGACGGCGGCTGACGAGTCGAGTGCGCTGCGGCCGCGGCGGTTGCGGCGGTCGGCGGGGTTGCGGCGGTTGGTTCGGGAGACTCGATTGTCGGTGGACCAGTTGCTGTATCCAATGTTCGTGGTGCCGGGCGAGGGCGTTGAGACCGAGATTGGGTCGCTGCCGGGGCAGATGCAGCGATCGGTGGACCAAGTCGGCGCGGCGGCTCGCGAGATAGCAGCTGCCGGAATACAGGGCGTGCTGCTGTTCGGCCGGGCAGCGGTGAAGTCGCCGGAGGGCGAGGAGGCGTCGTCCGCTGATGGGGCGGTGCAGCAGGCGATCAGGGCCATCAAGGAAGCGGCGCCGGACTTGGTGGTCTTCACGGACGTGTGCCTGTGCGCGTACACGGATCATGGGCACTGCGGGGTGCTACACGGCCAGGCCATCGACAACGACGCGTCGGTGGAGCGGATCGCCGACGTGGCGCTCTCGCATGCCCGGGCGGGGGCGGACGTGGTGGCACCCTCGGACATGATGGACGGGCGCGTGGGTGCGATCCGGTCGCTGCTGGACGCGGAGGGATTCAGCGAGACCGCGATCATGGCTTACGCCGCCAAGTACGCGAGCGCGTTCTACGGACCGTTCCGAGAAGCGTCCGGATCGGCTCCGGCGTTCGGAGATCGACGCGGGTACCAGATGGATCCCGGGAATGCACGCGAGGCGCTGCGGGAGGTTGGGCTGGACCTGGAGGAGGGCGCGGACATCGTGATGGTCAAGCCCGCACTGACCTACCTGGACGTGGTGGCGCGGGTACGCGCCGAATACGACGCCCCGCTGGCGGCCTACCTGGTGAGCGGCGAGTACGCGGCAATCAAGGCGGCGGCCGCGCGCGGCTGGCTGGACGAAAGGGCGGCTGCGCTGGAGGCGCTGACGGCAGTGGCGCGGGCGGGCGCCGACATCATCATCACGTACTGGGCGCCGGAGGCTGCGGGCTGGCTGGACGAGGGGCCGACTCACTGAGGCAGGGCACGCGCCGCGCGGTTGTGTTGAGCGCGGCGGCGGCGACGGCGTTCTCGTTGGGTGCGCCGCTGTCGCGGCTGGCGGCCCCAGTGAGTGCGGCGGAAGTGACGCTGTGGCGGCTGGGTCTGGCGACCCTCGTGGCATTCGGGTTGGCCCGGGTGTCGGGCGTCTCGCTGGCCCACGTTCGGGAGCGGCGAACGGCCGTGTTGGGGGCGACGCTCTACGCGCATTTCCTGCTGTTCACGCTGGCGGCGCAAACGACGACCACCGCGCACACGCTGGCGCTGGTGTACGGCTCGCCGGCGCTGGTGGCGCTGGGTTCGGCGCTCATCCTGCGGGAACCGGCGCGGGGCATGCAGATCATCGGCGTGCTGGCGGCGGTGGCCGGAATCGCGATCCTGGTTGGGTTCGAGCCGGCCGAGAGCGGGGCGACGCTGGGCGGCGACCTGGCGGCCGCCGGATCCGGCGCGGCATTGGCAGCGTACGTGCTGGCGGGGCGCTATTACCGCGGGGCAATGCCGCTACCGGCCTACGTGTTCGCGGTCTACGGCTGGGCGGCGCTGCTGGCGCTTCCGTATGCGGCTTTCTCCTTCGAGCCAGCTTCGTACGACGGGGGGCGCATCCTGGTGCTCGTGATCCTTGGGGTGGTGCCGCTTGGGATGGGTCACACGCTGCTCAACGCGGCGCTGCGGCGGGCTCGGGCGACGATTCCCAACGTGATCACCACGCAGGAGGTCACCGGCGGCGTGATCCTGGGAGCGCTGCTTTATGGCGAAATTCCGGGGCCGAGCGCCGTGCTGGGGGCGCTGCTGGCGCTGGCCGGGGTCATCGCCGTGGTGGTATTCGGGCGAGGCGAGCGCCAGGTGGAGATGGGTTCCTAGGGGCGAAAGCGCATGGTTGCGACCGCGCCGGGCGCGTCCTGCCGCGGGGCGATGTCGAAGTCGCCATCCAGATTGCGCTCCACCAGGTTGCGAACGATCGTGAGGCCCAGCCCCTGATCGCGCATCAGACTGAAGCCTTCGGGCAGCCCGATGCCGTCATCCTCGATCGAAATGGCCAGCCGGCCGTTGTGCGCGGAGGCGTCAACGTGAATGCGGCCGGTCGTTCGTCCGGCCATTCCGTGCTCCACGGCGTTCCAGAGCAGTTCATTGATAACCAGGGCGAAGACCGTGGCCTTTTCGGATTGAATGCGGCCGGGTCGGGCTTCCACCGTGATGTCGATGCGGCGGCCGCTGGCGTTCAGGTCGCCGCGGAGCATGTCGGCCATCGAGTCGATGATCTGGTGCACCGTGGTCTGGCCGATTGCGTCCTGCGAGAGCAGGTCGTGGACGCGGGCCATGCCGCCGATGCGTCCGGCGCTGAGCTTGAGCAGGGTGGAGGCTTCCTGCGTCTCGGTACGGCGCGCCTGCATCTCCAGCAGCGAGGCGATGGTCTGCATGTTGTTCTTGACGCGGTGATGCATCTCCTGGAGCAGGATGGACTTGGTTTCCAGGCCCTGCCGAACCTCTTCGAATAGCCGGGCGTTCTCGATGGCGATGGCCGCGTGGTTGGCGAAGGTGAAGGCCAGGTCCACCTGTTCCCGGGTGTATTCGTGCGGCGCCGCGTTGTAGAGGCTGATGGCGCCGACCGCCCGGTCGCGCAGGATCAGGGGCACGCTAAACAGGGCTGCGTAGCCTTCCGTGGCGATTAATTCGCGGCTGGCCGCCAGGCGCTCGTCGTTGATCGCATCGTTGACAACCACGGGAGCGCGGGTGGCGACGGCCCGGCCGACCACGCCGTCGCCGATGCCCAGGCTGTGCCGACGGTAAGTGTCGCCGAGGTTGTATGAAGCCACGATGCGCATGCGCTTGCCGTCCTCATCGACCTGCCAGATGGCCGCCTTGTCGACATCGATGAGCTGGGCGGCGGTCTGCGCGATCTGTGCGAGGACGGATTCGGGCTCAAGATCAGAGGTAAGCGTGCGCGCCAGATTCTGGACGGTGGTGAGCTGTTCGATCTTGCCGTGTAGGGCGTCGTCGGTCTGCCCGTGGAGGCGGGCGTTCTCTACCGCGATGGCGAGTTGGCCGGCGGTGATCTCGGCGAAGCGGACTTCCTCGTCGGTGAAGTCCCGGAACTCCGGGCTGGCCATGCTCAGGACGCCGATCAGGCGTTCAACGGTGAAGAGTACGATCGGCACGACGAGAAAGCTGCGCAGGTCCTCCTCGCCGAGACCCGGCACATACTTGAAGCGGGGGTCGCTCCAGGCGTCGCGGACGGCCACGGGCTGACCCACCTGGGCGGCCCAACCGATGATGCCTTCGCCCAGGGCCAGGGTGGTTTGGCCGACGGCTTCCGGATTGAAGGCGCGAGTGGCGCTGAGTATCAGGCGGTCGATGGCTTCGTCGTAGAGATAGATGGTGACTTCCGAGACCCCCAGGTGGTCTGAGACGGACTCGACCGTGGCCAGCAGGACCTCGTCCAACTCCAAAGAGGAATTGATGACGCTGTTGATGCGATCCAGGGCGCGGACCGTGTTGTCGAGCAGCCGTTCGCGTTCGGTGGGCGTGGCGTTGATGGGGACGATGGCGTCGTATCCGCGCACGAGCGCCTGAACGGCGGCCGTCTGCAATTGGATGAGCTCATCGACGACAGCCTCATGCTGTGTTGAGGGTGCGTTGCGCAGCACTGCGGCGCCCAACGCGCCCATCCGTTCGAGGGCGGTGGCCAGCAGGCCCGAGAGTGAGCCGCCGCGCTCGGCGACCGTGGTACCGGCGCTTTCGAGGTGGCGCAGAAAGGCGCGGTTGGCGCGCAACTGCAACAGGAGCCGGCCAGCGTCCAGCATCGAGGCATCCAGCGCCGCGTCGGCCTGGTCCGCCAGCCACTGCGCAAACTGCCGACCTGGTTCAGCCCCGTCTCGAGCCTGCATCACACGTGGTGCCTTCCGTCCGCCGCAGCTCGGCTGCGGCGCCTATGTCTGTGAGCTTAGGACGGCGAGCGATGACGCAGAAACGCAGGCACGTCAACCTGATCGTCCGTGAGGTCGGCGCGACGGGCCCGCACGGATGGACGCTGGCGCTGACGGCTGCTCCAACCGGGAGACGCGACGTCCGGTGAGCTTGCGGCCTCAAAACCGGTAGCAATCAGTGTGACGCGCATTGCCTGGCCCATGCGCGGGTCGACCACCGTGCCAAAGATGATATTGGCATCCGGCGCGACGACGCCGGTGACGTGCTCGGCGGCGGCGTTGATCTCGGCGATGGCCACGTCGTCCGAGGCGGTGATGTTAATGAGCACGCCGCGCGCGTCGTCAATGGATGTGTCCAGCAGAGGACTCTCCATGGCCTGACGAACGGCACGCAAGGCGCGTTCTTCGCCGGCGGCCTCCCCAACGCCCATCATGGCGGCACCCGAGTCATGCATGACCGAGCGAACGTCGGCAAAGTCCACGTTGACTAGGCCGGTTGATGTGATCAGGTCGGTTACGCCTTGCACTCCGCGATGCAGCATCTCGTCGGCCATCAGGAACGCGTCGGAGAACGCGGTGCCGGCACTGGCGTGTTCCAGCAGTTTGTCGTTGTGAAGCGTGATGAGGGCGTCCACGCGGGAATCAAGCTCAGCCAGCCCCTGCCGGGCGACCTGCACGCGGCGCGTGCCTTCAAACGTGAAAGGTACGGTCACCACCGCCACGGTCAGTGCGCCGGCCTCCATGGCACGATCCGCCAAGATCGGGGTGGCTCCGGTCCCGGTGCCGCCGCCCATGCCGGCGGTGATGAAGACCATGTCGGCGCCGTCGACTAAGTCGGCCAATTCGTCGCTGGTTTCGGTGGCCGCGCGCTCGCCCAGGCGAGGATCGCCGCCCGAGCCGAGATGGTCGGTGGCCCGGCTGCCGATCAACAGCCGTCGGTGGGCGTTGGATGCTGTCAGGTCCTGGGCGTCGGTGTTGACGGCAATGAACTCCACGCCCTCGAGATCAGCGGCGACCATGCGGTTGACGGCGTTGTTGCCAGCGCCGCCGACGCCGATGACGCGAATGTCGGTGAGCCCCGGCACCGACTTCGGCGAGCCGGGTTCAGGATCCTGGCGCAGGATGCGCGGAACCAAGTTACTTGGCCGCTGGAGGTCGTCCAGGCGGTCGGGATCAAAGCCACCGCGATCGCTAGGCGGCACGGTTTCGCACCTCCGCCGCCAGGGTCTTGTAGGCCTTGACCGCGCGGCGGGCGCCGCGGTTGGCGCGTCCCGCGGCGAAGATCGAGACGCCGGTGCTTGCGGCTTCCAGAATCTTGCTGTTGGTGGGGATGTCGGACTCAAAGACGCTGGCGCCCCAGCGCTCGCGCAGGTACTCGGCCACGGTCTTCTCCTCGCGAAGGCGGCGATCGAATTTGCTAAGGACAATGCCAAGCACCTTAAGGCGCGGGTTGAGGAAGGTGACTTCCTCAATGCTCTCGTTCAGCATCTGCAGCCCTTGCAGCGAGAAGAACCGGGCCTCGGTGGGAATGATGACCCACTCGGCGGCGACCAAAGCGTTGATCGTGAGCACGCCCAGCGACGGCGGGGTGTCGAAGAGGACGTAGTCGTAATCCTTGTCCACGCGCAGGATGTGTTCTCGCAAGCGAAGTTCGCGTCCCAACTTGGTCTGCAGCGTGGTCTCCACGCGGGCCAGTTCGGGAGAAGCCGGGACGACGTCCACGGTGCCGCCGGCCGGATCATTGACCCGATAGCGAGGTAGCTCGACGTCGCGGTTCAGCAAGGCGTCGGCCAGGGTGGCGTCCATGACGCGCTCAACGCCGAACGATGCCGTGAGATTGGACTGCGGATCGCAGTCGATCACGAGCAGTCTGGAGCCGGCCCGGGCGAGGGTGGATGCCAGGTTGGATGTAGTGGTGGTTTTGCCAACGCCGCCCTTCTGGTTGGCGATGGCGATGGTCACGGCCATGGGGAGTCTCCACGGAAGCGTCGCCCACCGGCCCCCACGGCGACGATCTGACCGGATGCTATGCCAGACGCTTTCCGGCAGTCAACATAAGTTTAGACGGCAGGCGCGCCGTTGCCTCGTACTGGTACCGCCTCGTTCCGACTCACTTCTGCCGGCGAGTGTTTCAGAGGCCCGAGAAGCGGCCGTTGCCCGTGACTCACGGCGCGCAAGCGCCACGCTCCAGCGGTCCAGTTCCGAGCGTTGCCAGCGCAATAAGGAGTCCGGTGCTCAAAGCAGCACTCCGAAGGACAGCCTGCCGACAAGGATCAGGACAATCCACGGCATGACGTGCTCCGCCTCAGCCATCCTCGTCGTTGAGGTCGTCCGGGTTGTCGTGAAGCAGCGGTGCAGATTCGGCGTCGGGGAGCGGCAATACAAGCCATCCATTCGCCGAAGCGTCCGCTGAGGATGTCTCCGCGCTTGTCTGAATGGCACGCATAAAGCCGAGGGAATGCTCGTGCTTGCTGCAGTCGACGAGGAGCGGGTTACTCCTCAAGTTGAGGGTCTGCTGCCAAAGAGGAACAACAATCGGCTTCAAATGGTAAACCTCACCATCCTCACCAAACCCACCGAGCGCACGCACCTTGGGGACACCCTTGCTCAATCCACAGACGGTAACGTGTTCATCTTGGTTGATTTGGCGTGCTGGCACGTACTCTTTCGCCCGTGGCGCCGCAAACGACCCTTCGCTTGCTGTCGCTTTGCCCATTCCTCGAACGACATCACTCGCCCAAGCAAGAGCAGTGGATCAGACGCGAAACGCTCTGGAGGTGACAGGGAATCGGTGCGCTCGCGCCCGCGTTGTATACTCCGCCTGACTCCAAGTTACGGTGATTTGACCCCAGGAGTTCGTAGATGGGCCGTCGGATAGCGGTCGTGGTGGTGAGTCTGCTGTTGAGTGTGGGGGGGCATCGCGTCCGTCGGTGGTTTGGATACGTCGCCAGATTTCGAAGCGATTCGTGGAGAGGCCGTGCGTCGTATTGGCGATGCGCACGCGCCAGAGGCGGCGAGCGCGCTGGCGGAGGCCATCGCGACCGATGTCATCGGTCGCGGGACTGTATGGAATTTCATGCGCGGCCTGGATGATGGCGTGATCTATGGGTTGTCGGACTCGGCTTTCGATTCATACATTGAGGAATTGCGCCACGAGCTCGAGGAGTTCAAGAAGTCATCGGCAGACGCGGTGAGTTTGCTGTTGAGTGTGGGGATCGTCGCGTCCGTCGGCGGTTTGAATACGTCGCCAGATTTCGAAGCGATTCGTGGAGAGGCCGTGCGTCGTATTGGCGATGCGCACGCGCCAGAGGCGGCGAGCGCGCTGGCGGAGGCCATCGCGACCAGTGTCATCGGTCGCGGGACTGTATGGAGTTTCCTGCGCGGCCTGGATGATGGCGTGATCTATGGGATCTATGAGTTGTCGGGCTCGGCCTTTGGTTCACACACTGAGGCATTGCGCGAGAAGCTCCAGGAGATTAAGGAGTCATTGGAGGACGAGGAGTCGTCAAGCCCGGATCCGCCAGCCCCGGTGGACTGTACTGACCCCGATGTGGACCCACTCCTCTGCTGAAGCCAGCGTAGCGTCCGCTGAGGAACACTCGCGGTAGCAGTCCGCCGCCGTCGCTGGTTTGCTTCGCCGCCCAACTTGCGCTCCTCGCGCATGGCGTCCCATAGGCACGCTATTCGCAGAGTTTCTCAATCTCAGCGCGTGTCGCCTGAATATGCAGCACCGACTCGCGGTGCGATTGCCCGGCCCAAGCTGTCAGCGCCGCGTCGCCGGTCTCGAACCCGCTGGTGAACTTGTCCAATGCCGTCGTGGCACTCTTCGCCATGTACTCCGCCGACAGCACAACCCTGCCAGTCGCGACGACTAATATTGAAACACTATCCTCTTGCTAGCCTTGGTCTCATGTGGCCGGACGCCTGAGAGCGATGGTTTCAACGGGCACGGTGGCGGCGCCATCGCTGGCTGTGAATGTGGCCCCCGGCCATCCGCGCGGTCTCTGCCTGCGAACGCCCGTGCTCACGGCCTCGGGCACCTTTGGGTTCGGCGACGAGTATCGAGACATAGTAAATCTTGCTGCTCTTGGGGCCATCGTCACGAAGACCGTTACGCCGGAACCGCGCGAAGGCAACCGGACGCCGCGCACGGTGGAGACGCCGGCCGGGATGTTGAACTCAATCGGCCTTCCAAACCCGGGCGGCGAGGGCGCGGTTCGGGAGAAAGCGCCGATCTGGGCCGAACTCCCATGTCCGGTGGTTGTGAGCATCGCCGCGCACGATCCCGACAGCTGGACCACGCTGGCGGCGCGGTTCGATGGCCTGGACAACGTGGTGGCCGTCGAGGCCAATCTCTCGTGTCCCAACGTGGCCGGTGGGCTGGATTACTCGACAGATCCGATGACGACCGCTGCGACGGTGCGGGCCGTGCGCCAGGGCGTGTCGCTCCCTGTGATCGCCAAGCTCTCGCCCAACGTAACGGACCTGCGGCCGATCGCCCTCGCTGCCGAAGACGCCGGAGCCGATGCGATCTCCCTGATAAACACCCTGCTGGGGATGGTGGTCGATACCGAGGCTGCGCTGCCATTCCTGGGTGCCGGCGTCGGTGGTCTGTCCGGTCCGGCGATTCGACCACTGGCCGTGCGCTGCGTGTTTGACGTCGCTGGCGTGGTTTCGATCCCGGTCATTGGCATGGGTGGCGTGGTGAATACCGACGATGCGTTGCAGTTCATGATGGCGGGGGCAACGGCGGTGCAGGTGGGGACCGCGACGTTCAGAGAGCCGCGTACTGCGGAGCGCATTGTCGACGGGCTGCGTGAATTCCTGACGAGCCGTGGGCTGGAATCGGTTGCCAATGTGGTCGGGCTGGCGCGTCCTCAGCGCGTTAGCGGCTGAAGTGGACCTGGATCACTTCGCCGTCGGAGATCTCGTAGTCGCGACCGACGCGGTGCAGCTGGCCCCGGTCGCGCAGCGCGGCCAGCGAGCCGGCGGCGATGAGATCGGCCGCCGCCACGGCATCGGCTCGAATGAAGCCAGTCGCCAAGTCGGTGTGGATCGTAGCCGCGGCGTCCAGGGCGATCCCGCCGCGCGGCAACAGCCAGGCGTTCACCGAGCGCCGGTTGCCGGTGTAGAAGACGATCTGATCCATTGCGGCGCGTAGCGCCCGGCCCACGCGTTGGGCAGCCGACCCTGGGACGCCAAGGTCTTCCCGAAAGTCGGCGGCGTCTTCGTCCGGGAGATCGTCGAGTTCGGCTTCCGTACCGCCAGCGACCACGCACCAGTCGTCGCGACCGTCCGCCGCCCGCTCAACCTCAATGGCGGCGGCATCGTCGTCCAGGGCGTTACAGACCACGGCGCACGCCTTGGCGCCCAGTAGGCCGAAGCCGCGCAGACTGGCAGCTTCGTGCGGCGAGAGATCCTCAAGCAGCGGATGCTCCGTTTCCAGCGCTTCGCGGGCACGGGTGACGATGGCAAGTTGATCGCCCGCCTCGCGGCGTTCGAGCCGAGGACCGCTGGTGACACGTTCTTGAAGCCGCTGCTGGGCCGGTTCGAGGACCGCCAAGTCCAGCACGGCCAACTCGGTACGAAGGGTGGCGGCGCGTTCGACTGCGGCTTCAAACCCTCCTGCGCCCGAGACGACCAGGAGAAGCGCGTCGGCCGTACGCAGGCGGCCGATCCATTCGGCGTTGGGCGGCTCGCCGGCAGCTAGCGCGTGTCCCGGCGCCTGCCACAGGGTGAAGGAAACGGGAACCGTCTGTGCTGCATGGAAGACCTTCTGAATATCGTCAAGGCGCGGATCGGGCAGGAGCATCGTCCCGGACTGCACGCCCAGTCGGCCCTGCGGCGCGCTGATGACGTGGTGACCCACGGCGGCGGCGAACACGGCTTCGACCCCCGCCTCGAAATCGCCCGCGAGCGCGATCGTCGGCATCAACATCCCTGGTCACGCAGCCGACCGGAATCGCCGACCTGGCTGGTATAGTAGTAGGCCACCTCCGAGAGTCTGCGTCCCTGGGTACGCCTGTCTCGTGCCTTCACCTAAAGAACTCGTCCGTCAGCAGCGCCGAGCCAAGGAAGTGCGTCGGCAGCGATTTCTGCGCGCCCGCAACGTGAGCACGCGCTCCGCAGTGCGAACGTTCGTCAGGCATGCCCGCGCCGCGATCGATTCTGGAGACTCCGACGCAGCGGAGGCGGCAATTCGAGAGGCCCAGAGCCGCCTGGACAGCGCCGCGCGCAAGGGGATCATTCACCGTCGCAAGGCGGCGCGCAGCCTGTCGCGCCTCGTGCGGCAACTTCGAGCGGCGCAAGCCGCCTAAGCGCGGGCTTCGGCCGGCCGGGTGGCCAGCCGCGCGGTGAGTATTTCCAGCAGCGCGTCCTTATCGCCACCAGTTGACTTGAGGGCGGCGTCCGTGCGGACCACCTCGGCGTACATGCGCGCAATCAGCCGGTCGGACATGCGCCTAGCCTGCTGGGCGAGATATCGGGCGCGGCCAATCGGCGCACCTGCCGCCCGCGCCACCTCCTGATAACTGCCGCCTTCCACCACCACCTGGCGAGCCGCGGCCAACTGGCGCAGTGAGCGGGTCACGTCGGCCAAGATCATCTCGTGGGGCGTTCGCAACGCCAGCATGTCGTGCAGCACCGCCAGCGCCTCCGCGCCGCGCCGGTCGGCCAGCGCATTCACATAGTCCCAACGCGCGTGTTCGCCGATGGTGGCGCAGGCGGCATTCACGTCGCGCTCACTGATTTCACCGCTAAAGCCAACGTACGCCGCAAGTTTCTCGACTTCGCTGGCGAGCAGGCCGGCATTGGCCGTCATGAGTTCCACCAGCCGGGCGGCGGCGTCTTCGGAGATAGTCACGCCCACGCGGCGGGCCTCGGATCGCACGAATCTCACGGCTTCGGCGTCCCGCAGCGGACCGAACTGCTGAACCCGCGCGCCGTGCTGGGTCAGGGTGTTGAACGCCTTCACCCGAGCAGCCGTGCGACGGTCGCCCAAATCCAGGTAGACCGAAACGGCCAGATCGCATGTGTCGGCTGTGGGGTCGTTTTTTCGCGCGTCGCCGAAGGCGGCCAGCCACTGGATGAGCTTTCGCGCCTGTGGCCCGCTGGCCGGGGCGCCGTCGAGAAAGACCGTTCGCCGCTCACCAAACATCGACACGGCCCCACACGCCGCGTTGAGTTCATCCGGGCTCGCTCGCGCCCCGTCCAGATGGCTATAGGCTAGGTCGTCCGGCGCCGGATGCCCCAGCACCGCCTCTACCGCATTCCGCAAGCGCGGGTCACGCCCGCCAAGAAAGATAAATAGCACGAGGCCAGCGTACGGACGGTTCAGCCTCGCAGCCAATGGAAGCGAGCCCCGGCGCGTTGACATGGCGGACTGGCACACTCAATCCTGTAAGTCAGCCTGAACGCCCGCGCCATCGCGGGATCCGTACTTTCCCATTGGAGGTTCGTTATGGGCGGCGACTCCGCCAACGGCGCGATCGAGCGGTCGTTTAAGTCACAGCACGCCGGTTCGGGCGCGCTGCGCGCGCGGGCGTCTGAGGCGCTGGCCGGCGGCGTGGCGCATGACACCCGCATTCAGGCGCCCTTTCCCATCATGACCGCCCGCGCCAAAGGGGCGCGCAAGTGGGACGTGGACGGCAACGAGTTCGTGGACTACACGATGGGCCACGGCGCGTTGATCCTGGGGCACGGGCACCCGGTGGCCGTGGACGCGGCACGGGAGCAATTGGAAATCGGCACCCACTACGGGGCCGGGCACGAGCTCGAGATTCGCTGGGCGGAGCAGATCAAGCGCCTCGTGCCCAGCATTGAGCGCGTGCGCTTCCACTCCTCGGGCACCGAGGCCACCCACATGGCCATGCGCCTCGCCCGCGCCCACACCGGCCGCGACCGGATCGTCAAATTCGAGGGCCACTTCCACGGCTGGCACGACTACGCGACGGTCGGGGTCGAAGATCCCTACGACATCCCGACCTCCGCCGGCGTTCCGGCCGCAACCCAGGAAACCATCACCGCGCTGCCTACGGATCTGGACCGTGTGCGCGAGGAACTGGCGCAGGGCGACGTGGCGGCGGTGATCGTGGAGCCCAGCGGTGCCAGTTGGGGCGCCCTGCCCATCGACCCGCCGTTCATTCACGGCCTGCGTGACCTGACAACCGAGCACGACGCCGTGTTGATCCTGGACGAAGTCGTGACCGGCTTCCGCATGTCGCCGGGCGGATTCCAGGTGATGGCCGGCGTGACGCCGGACCTGACCACCATGGCCAAGATCGTCGCCGGCGGCCTGCCGGGCGCCGCCGTGGGCGGCCGTGCCGAGATCATGGACCGCCTGGAGAAGCGCGGCGACCCGGCTTGGGACCGCGGCCAGCGCATCGCCCACCCCGGCACCTATAACGCCAATCCCGTCTCGGCCGCGGCCGGGGCCGCCGTGCTGGACTTCCTGGCGGACGGCGCGGTGCACGCGCACATCGACACGCTGGGCGAGCAGCTACGGCAGGGTCTGCAGGCCGCCTTCGACCGCCACGACGTCGGCGCGCTGGTCTACGGCGAGACCTCATACTTCCACATCAGCCTCAGCGGCCAGCCCGCCAAGAGCGGTGTCGGAGGGGCCGCTGGCGACGCGCTGGGCCAGGCTCTGATCAACGAAGGCGTGCACTTGATCTCCGGCGGCGGCTTCACCAGCGCCACGCACACCGAAGCAGACATTGAACAGACGGTGGCGGCCTTCGACGCGGCCATCGGCGCCGTGTCCGCCGAAGGCTTGTTCGGCGACTAAGCCTGAAAGGGATTCCTGACGCATGAAGATCGAAGGCAAGCTGGCGGATCTCGGCATTGAGCTGCCGGTCCCAACCATCCCGCCCACCGCCCCGCTCAAGCCCTGGAACATCAGCGGCAACCTGGTGTACCTCTCCGGCGCCGGTCCCGTCGACGCCACCGGCGCCACGCCGGTGGGCAAGGTCGGGCGCGATTTCGACACGGCCCAGGCCGCCGAGTTCGCCCGCTCGATCGCCGTGGCCCATCTCGGCGCGCTCAAGGACGCGCTCGGCGACCTGGACCGCGTGCTTCAGGTGGTGAAGGTCCTGGGCATGGTGAACTGCACCGACGACTACACCGACCAGCCGGCCGTGATCAACGGCTATTCGGAGCTGTTTGTCGAGCTCTGGGGCGAGAACGGCCGCCACGCCCGCTCGGCCGTTGGCATGGCGCAACTCCCCGGCGGCATGCCGGTCGAAATCGAGGCGATCCTCGAGTTCATGTAGAGCCTGACGCCCGCGGCTCGAGGTTGAGAGGTTGGTCGGGAGGCTAGCGAGGGCCGCGCGTAAACGCGTCGTCCTGGCCCCAGGCCACCGGCACCTCAGCCGGCAGCTGCGAACGCGCGCGGCGCAGGTTCGGCACCGGAACGAGCACGTAACCGTTGTCGACGCCGAACTCCAGGATGCGCTTGGTCAGTTCCACGTCACGCGCGCAGTAATCGATCACCCGCCGGCGATCATCGGGCCGACCGGTGCGCCACAGGTGAACGGCCTCGGTGCCGTCGCTCAGCGACTTGGCCTCGCCGAACATCGCGCCGGCGATGTCCTGCAATCGCATACCCTTGCGACGGCCAGTGACCGATTGCAGTTCCAGCAGGACGTCGAATGACCGCTCACGCAAGACCGACACGTCGCCGTAAGCCGACAACACCGTGAGATCGAAGCGGCGTGAGTTGAACCCGACCACGCGGGGATGCGATGCCAGGTAGTCGATCAGATCCTGCGCGTCCGGCTCCTGCCAGACGTGCTGCCGGCCGTGTTCGTCGATGGTGACCCCCACGGCCAGCCCAAAGTCCCTGATGTTCCGCCAGCCGCCCCGCACCTCATGGCTCAGGTGCAGCGTCTCCAGGTCAAAGACCACATAGCGGCCGTCGGGCGAATACTGATCGGGCCGGCTGGGCATCGCGCATTATGCGCAGGCGCATGCGGCTTCGCGACAGTCACCGCCGCTGTTCGGGGAAATCTGAACCTGAAATTCCCTTGCCGCAGCCGCGGGCCGTTGTTACCGTTGCGCTGTGCGCATTGCGCGCTTGGTTAGTCATGCCTGTCACGGCTCCAGGGCAAATGCACACAACGCAAAGGCGTTGACGGGGAGGAGTAGGCCTCCCGAGAACCCCGAGCGAGCCGGAAATGGTGTGAGCCGGCGGGTTCTCCAGGCCGAAGGTCGCCCCCGAGCCGACCGGTTGAAGGAAGTTTCTGGTAGGCCGGTCCGGTGCCCGCCGTAATCGGGTAACGAAGCGGTTCGGTCGTCCGACCGGGCAAGCGGGGTGGTACCGCGGGTTACAGCCCGTCCCTGTGAGGGACGGGTTTTTTGTTGCCGGACGAGCAGCCAAGGCGAAGGACACGGAGCGATGAGACGCAGCACGCACAGGCGTGAGATTGCGCACGCTCAGGCTTACGCGGTCGCGGTACCCAACGGAGACGCCGCCTAGCCGCCGTCTCCGCGCTTCCCCCCAGCAGATACGACGACACCTTCTTCCACGACTCTTCAGGAGACCCACGACATGTCCACCATCAACGGCCAATCCACCAACGGTTCCACCGCCGCGCCTGGGACGCCGCGTACCGGCGGCGAGGTGGTGTGCGACGCCATGCTCGCGGCCGGCGTTGACGTCATCTTCGGAATGCCGGGCGGGGCCTCGCTGCCGTTCTACGACTCCCTCTACCACTACCAGGACCGCATCCGCCACGTCCTGATCCGGCACGAGCAGGCCGCCGGCTTCGCCGCCAACGGCTACGCGCGGGCCACCGGCAAGGTCGGCGTGGCCACCAGCACATCCGGGCCGGGCGCCACCAACATGGTCACCTGCATGGCCAACGACATCATGGACTCGGTGGGCGTCGTCTACATCACCGGCCAGGTGGCCCGTCCGGCCATCGGCTCCGACGCCTTCCAGGAAGCCGACGTCACCGGCATTTCCATCCCCATCACCAAGCACAGCTACCTGGTGATGGACGTGGACGACTTGCCGCGGGTGATGTCGGAAGCCTTCCACCTGGCCTCCACCGGTCGCCCGGGCCCGGTCCACGTGGACATTCCCAAGGACGTCTTCTTGGAAACCACCACCGAGACCGCGCCCGACCAGGTGAGCCTGCGCGGCTACCGGCCGTCCAAGGTCGGCAATGCACGCATGGTCCGCAAGGCGGCTGAGGTCATCAACGCCTCCGAGCGTCCGATCATCATGGCCGGCCACGGCATCGACATTTCCGGTGCTGCCGAGGAGCTGTTGCAGTTCGCCACCCGCGGCAGCATCCCGGTGGTCAGCACCCTGCACGGGGTGGGCACGTTCCCCGAAACGCATCCGCTCTCCTTCGGGATGCTGGGCATGCACGGCCTGGCCTACGCGAACTTCTCGATGCGCCAGACCGACTGCATCATCGGCCTGGGCACCCGCTTCGACGACCGGGCCGTGGGCAAGGAGGACGAGTTCGGGCCGGGCGCCAAGGTTGTGCACATCGACATCGACCCGGCCGAGATCGGCAAGGTCCTGGAGACCGACGTGCCGATCGTCGGCGACCTGAAACTCACCCTGCAGAAACTGTTGCCCCTGATCGAATCGCGCGACCGCACGCCCTGGCTGGACCAGATGAACGGCTGGCGGCGCGACCACCCCTCCCTCAAGATCCCCGACAGCCCCGACTCCGTGCTGCCGCAGGAAGTCGTGCGGGCCATCTACGACATTTCCGGTGGCGAAGCGCGCGTCATCGCCGACGTGGGCCAGAACCAGATGTGGGCATCGCAGCACTTCTGGTACGAGCGCCCGCGCATGTTCTTCAGCGCCGGCGGCCTCGGGCCGATGGGCTACGCCCTGCCTGCGGCCATGGGCGTCAAGCTGGCGGACGAGTCGCAGGACGTCTGGTGCGTCACCGGCGACGGCGGCCTGCTGATCAACATCCAGGAGTTCAACACGCTTGCGGCCGAGGGCATCAATGTGAAGGTCGCGGTGCTCAACAACGCGCACCTGGGCATGATCCGCCAGTGGCAGGAGTTCTTCTACGAAGGCCGCTACATGGGCGCCTTCCTGGACAACCCGGACTTCGCCAAGGTCGCCCAGGCCTTCGGACTGCACGGCGTGGGCACGAGCTCGCGCGACGAGATGCACGACGCCATCGCCATGGCCCACGAATACGACGGACCAGTGGTGCTGGACCTGCACGTGGACCGCGTGGAGAACGTCTACCCGATGATCGTGCCCGGCACCGGTGTCAACAGCGTGATCGAGGACCCGCGATGAACGGGACCGAAACGCACACGCTGGTCGCTACGGTGGCCGACCATCCGGGTGTCCTGACCCGCGTGGCCAGCCTCTTTCGCCGCCGCGGCTTCAACATCGCCAGCCTGGCCGTTGGGCACTCCGAGGAGGCGGGCTACTCGCGCATGACGATTGCCGTCGAAGGCTCGGCGGAGGAAGTCAAGCAGTGCGAGAAGCAGCTCTATAAGCTGGTCGAGGTCGTCTCGGTCCGGAATCTGACCGGCGCTCCCGCGGTCAGTCGCGAACTCGCCATGATCAAGGTGCGCGTCAAGGCCACCGAACGTCCGGGCCTGGCCGAGATCACCGATATCTTCCGCGGCGAAATCGTGGACGTGAGCAAGACCTCCATGATCGTGCAAATGACCGGCGGTCAGTCCAAGATCGACCGGTTCCTGGACGTGATTACCGAATACCCGATCGAGGAAATCTCCCGAACCGGCGTGATCGCCATCGCGCGCGACGACGTCGGCCCCCGGAATGGACGTGCGCGTGGATAGCAAGGTTCTCTACGAGGCCGACATCACGGCCGACGAGTTGCAGGGCAAGCGGGTCGCGGTCCTGGGCTACGGCAGCCAGGGGCACGCGCACGCGCTGAACCTGCGCGACTCCGACGCCGACGTGGTCGTCGGCCTGCGCCCGGGTAGCCCCTCGCGCGCCCGCGCCGAGGCGGAGGATCTACTGGTCCTCGACGTATCCGAAGCCGTGGACGCGTCCGAAGCCGTGATGCTGGCTCTGCCGGACCAGGATCAGCCGCAGGTCTACGAGGAGCAGATCGTGCCGGTCCTGCGCCCAGGACACATGATTCTTTTTGCGCACGGATTCAACATCCATTACGGCCAGATCAATCCGCCTGCCGAGGTGGACGTGGCGATGGTGGCGCCCAAGGGTCCGGGGCACGTCCTGCGCGACCTGTTTGTCGAGGGCGTGGGCGTTCCGGGCCTGGTTGCGATCCACCAGGACGCCACCGGCCGCGCGCGTGACGTGGCGCTGTCCTACGCCAAGAGCATCGGCTGCGCCAAGGCCGGCCTGATTGAAACCACCTTCAAGGACGAGACCGAAACCGACCTGTTCGGCGAACAGGCCGTCCTGTGCGGCGGCACCACTGCGCTGATCAAGACTGCGTTCGAGACCCTGGTGGACGCCGGGTACGACCCGCGCCTCGCCTACTTCGAGTGCCTGCACGAACTCAAGCTGATCGTGGACCTGATCTATCAGGGCGGCATCAGCTACATGCGCTACTCGATCAGCGACACGGCCGAGTTCGGCGACCTGGTCTCGGGGCCGCGCGTGGTCGATGAGAACTCGCGGAAAGCCATGCAGGGCATCCTGGAGGATGTCCAGAACGGCGAGTTCGCGCGCCGCTGGATTCTCGAGAACCAGGCCGGACGTCCCGCGTATAATGCGCTTCGGAACCGCGACCTTGAACACCCGGTTGAGGTGGTGGGCCGCGAGCTCCGCAGCATGATGGATTGGCTCCCCAAGACGCGCGAATGAACCGCAGGTGACGCACGACCGATGCGAACGTTCCTGGTGACTTTCCGGCTCGCGCTTCCCGGCCCCTCCCACTAGCGGAGGGGAACCCCGGGATATCCCGCGGCCGCCTCCGCGGCCGCCCATGACCTAGCTGAGGAAGCTGTCACCATGCGGAACGTCCGCATCTTCGACACCACCCTGCGCGACGGCGAGCAAGCTGCCGGCGGCGCGCTGACCATCGACGAGAAGCTGGAAATCGGGCGTCAA
>DAOUIX010000202.1:0-2530 GCA_034423235.1 Chloroflexota bacterium
GGTGTATGGAGGGGCGGCTGCGTAGTCGGGTGCTTCCGAGCTCGAAGATGGCGGCTCTTTGATTTGCCGGCTATACCCGACTCCACTCGGCGTGGACGGTGCAAGCGGAGAGTTGAACTTGCCTGACTGTGATCTTCGCGTCGGACCTATCGATGGCAACAACCGCGACTGTATTGCCTTCGGCTTGGCACTCAATGATCGGTGCGTCCCGTGAGTAGACGTCCAAAGGTGCGGTCTGGACTGAGTCGAAGATGCTCGCCGGGACTTCGACGAGCTGATACAGGGTCGGAACTTCGCCGGGCCTTTCGCGAAACGCCCTCAGCATCACGATGTGTGTGACCGCTGCCTGATATTGCCGAAATAGCTCCTGCGTCCGCTTGCGGCGGTCCCGAGCCGTACGTGCGTCCTGAATTCAGGCAGCTTCGGTGAGTTTCGAAATGTGGAGTGACGTCGTTGAGAGCCTGCGCGCGGCTGTCGATTTGAGGGAAAGCCACCTTTCGGGTCCCACGCTCGGCCGAACGGTCAAATCAACGAAACGTTGAGTCCTGGAACCTGGAGGATCAATCGGCCACCTGAGGTGTTCGCAGGCGTTCCTGAAGACCGTTTCGAAGGCGGTCAGGCCCAGGGGTTCTGTTGTAGCGCTGTGGTGGACGGAGAGAGCGAGGCCGAAGTATTCGATCCATTCCTCGGATCCCGTAAGCCATGTGCCCCGCTGCTTTATCTCGGCGCTGGGCGGGTTGGCCAGGGACTTCATCACCCTCGCAACAAACTCGATCTTGACCGGTGAAAACGTGTCGAGTTTCGCCTTGAGTTCTGCGAGGGTCACTACCCACGCATCCGTCGTTCGATCAGATCCACGAAGTCCGGCTTGATCTCGATGCCTACCCAGGCGCATTCGAGATCGCGGGCGGCAAGGAGCGTCGTGCCCGACCCGGCATAGGGATCCAGGACGACGCTGTTGCGCCTGCTGGTTATCGAAAGGCAGCGCCGCGCCAAAGTCATAGGCATCATGGCCGGGTGATCGTCGGCACTGCCGTTTGTTCGCCGAAGTGGCTCCGTAGGGATGTCCCAGACTGTTCGGAGGCGACGGTCACGCGGGCCTTTGATGGCTTCCTGGTCGTAGTAGTAGTCCTGCTGTTTCGACAGGAGAAACAGCGTTTCGTGCGCCTTGGTCGGGCGATCACCTACCGATTCAGGATGCGCGTTCGGCTTGTGCCAGATGACTTCGCTACGCAGCCACCACCCCGCGTCCTGAAGTGCGAAGGCCAGACGCCAGGGAACACCGATCAGGTCCTTTGGCTTCAAGCCCTCGGGGGTGGGCGGACGCACGCTCATCGCGCGGGCGCTGTTTTTTCGATCGGGAGCGCGGTATCTGCGATTGCCGGACGTGTATGAATCGCCGACATTCAGCCATACCGTCCCGTCGGATCGCAGAACCCGGCGGATCTGCTCAAAGACAGCCACGATGGCGTCCAGATAGGTGTCGAGGCTGTCGTCACGGCCGATCTGGTCCTCGACCTCGTAGTCTCTGAGTGACCAATAGGGTGGCGAGGTCAGGACGGTCTGCACCGACTCATCAGGTAGGAGCCCCAGCCCGGCGCGGGCGTCCCCGCAGAGCAATAGTGGTCGGCTGATGGCTTCGAGGCGCGAACGGTCCAAATCGTCAACGCGGAGGTATGGCTGCCACGAACCGACTTCGGCTGTTGAGCGCGCGACTGGCGGAAAGAGCGTGCGTTGGTGGGCGGGTGTCTGCACAACCTTGCCGGACACGTTATTCCCTGCTGCAGTCGCTACAGAACATCCGATTTCCGAGAATGCCAATCGTCCCCGTGAGCAACGTCTAGCCTCAGTGTCGCGCCTTGATCCCGATCCTGGCTAGCGGAAGAAGCGGAGGATGATGTTGATGAGGATGGTGAGGACGAGGCTGAGGATGAGCATGGAGGCGAGGGGGAAGAAGAAGGAGAAGCGTTCGCGTTCAATGGCGATGTCACCGGGGAGGCGGCCGAAGAAGGGGATCTGACCGAGGAGGACCAGGAGGACGCCGGCGGCAAGGAGCAGGCCGCCCGCGATGATGAGGAGGCGGCCGAGGCCGCCGACGTTGAAGCCACCGTCCATGGACCCATGGTAGGGCTCCGCCGGGTTTGGCCTGAGGGCGGCATGTGAAACGATGCGCGGGATCCGGCGTACCGGAACGGACATGGACGATGCGGGCGGACTCAGGGGCCACCAAGCAGACCGACGTGGCGGTGATTGGGGGGACGCCGGCAGGAGTGGCGGCGGCGATTGCGGCGGCGCGCGCCGGGCTGGACGTGGTGCTGGTGGAGCCGTCGCGGCACCTGGGCGGGCTGATGACGAGCGGGCTGGGGGCTACGGATATCCGGCCGAATGAGTCGGTGGGCGGGATCTTTCGGCAGTTCGTGGGGATGGTGCGGGAGCACTACACATCAACGTACGGCGAGGATTCGGAGCAGGTTCGCGACTGCAATGGGGGCTACCGGTTCGAACCTTCAGTGGCTGAGCGGCTGCTGGA
>DAOUIX010000203.1:0-2573 GCA_034423235.1 Chloroflexota bacterium
GTCCCAGCATCACCCAACTGAATCCACCCACCGACCCTCGGTTCCCCGCGTCCTCAGCCGCCGCCGCGCCCTGCGCCTGGCCGGAATCGCCGGCGCCGGCGCCCTTGCCGCCGCCTGTGGCGAGCCCGACATTCCCAAGATCCAGCCCCCCGTTCTCCCTTCAACCCAGCGCACCCAGGCCGCCGCCACCCAGGCAACCGCATCCGCCGCCACGCCCGCGCCCACCGTCATCGTCACCGCCGGCGACCGCGCCCCCAGCCGCGAAGGCTCCCTGCCCCAGGCCGGCGCCGACCGCCCCATCTCCATTGCCCTGCCCACCTTCGCCGGCGGCAACTGGGACGTCGAACCAATCCTGCTCTCCGCCGAACTCGCCGCCCGCCAGGACACCGACGGCCGCTACAAGTTCACGCGCACCCCACTGCCCTCCAACTTCGGCTACCGCTGGGACTACGCCTCAACCGTGGACGACGGCTCCGGCAACGCCCGCACCGATCTTGTCATGCTCGAGCAGTGGGACCTCGCCAACCTCGTCGCCGGCAACAAGCTCCTGCCCCTCGATGAGCATCTCGCCAGCGACTCCACCTTCAACCCCGGCGGCTACTGGCCCGGCATCCTCGAAACCGGCAAGGTCGAAGGCGTCCAATACGCCCTCCCAATCGCCGCCGCCCCCTGGATAACCATCGTCAACCGCGACATCGCCGCCGCTGCCGACTACCAGATCCCACCCCGCAGCGCCTGGGACGGCCAGGCCTTCGTCGAAGCCGCCCTCGCCATGCACGGCGACCCCGAAGCCCCCGGCGGCGGCGACGCCTTGGGCCTTCTTCTCAACGTCGAACCCATGTGGGGCGCCCCCGACCAGCTCTGGAGCTACACCCCAAGCTTCCTCTTCCTGCAGTCCGCCCTCGGCGCCCTCCCCGACAGCCAGGGCAGCTTCGTCCCCCTGCGCACCGACCCCGCCAAGGCCATCGCCGAGACCTACTACGACCTCGCCACCACCTACGGGCTCGCCGAAAGCGCGGAGAGCAGTGCCGGCAGCGTCTGGTATCGCTACGTCCAGGGCCGGATCGCCATGCTCATCATGTCCCTCGGCGGCCTCAGCTTCGGCTGGATGACCCGCAGTAGCGGCCCCGACAACGTTCTCTACCCCTTCCCTCGCTTCGGCACCGGCGGCGCCCCCGTCAGCGTCTGGATGATGATGGGCATCGGCAATGGCACCCAGGAACCCAAAGTCGCCTACGACGCCCTTCGCGCCCTTGATCGCAACACCCAGCGCGTCGCCAACGTCCCCGCCCAGCGCCTGGATCCCGACCAGCTCCAACTCCTCTTTGCCAGCTACAGCGACGAAGCCGCCCAGATGGTTGTTGACATAATGCAGTCCGCCAACTACGTCACCATCGACCGCCCCCAATGGGGCGCTTTCATCAACCAGCTCGACGCCGGCATCATCCGCGACGAACTCTCCGCCAACGAAGCCCTCACTAACCTCACCCATCGCCTTGAAGAACTCGGCGCCAAGGTCTAGTCCACCGCGATCTGCCGGCGGCGGATCCGCTGCAACATGGAGAGGGCACTGACATGACCGACCCGGAAGGCCTCGCCTTCACCTTCACCTGCCGCATCAACGCGCCGGTCCATCAGGTCTTCACCGCCATCACCGACCAGCACGCCATCAGCACCTATTTCACCGACGCCTCTAGCGGTCCGCTAACCGAAGGAACCACGGTCCACTGGCGCTTTGGCGACCTCGAAATCGACGTCCAGGTCGAGGAAGTCCTCCCCAACCGCCGCATCGTCTGCAACTGGCCCGCCTCCGGAGGAGTTGACTACCGCACCACCTTCACCTTCACGTTCCAAGTGCACGGCGACGGCACCCTCATCCACGTCAGCGAAACCGGCTGGCTCCGCGACGACGCCGGCCTCGCCAGTGCATTCGACCAATGCTCCGGCTGGACCCATTTCTTCGCCAGCCTCAAAGCCCGCCTCGAAGACAACGTCGACATCAAACGCTTCTACATGGAACTTGACGCGCCGTCCTTGCACCAGGCCTGAACCTCAACGGGATCAATCCGCCCCGGGCTGGCTGCGTCCGCCACCGGGCCACAGGCGAAACCCGCGTCCGGCAGCTAGTCAGTCGGCGTCCGCGGCCCCAACTCGTTCCGCCGCCACGATCACGCCCGGGTCATTGGTGGTCGGGGCGAGAGGATTTGAACCTCCGACCTCATCGTCCCGAACGATGCGCGCTACCAGACTGCGCCACGCCCCGAATAAGCCCAAAGTATAGGCGACCTCGGACTCGTCAGGTGCGCTTCCCGTTAAAATCTTCACTTCAATACTTGACATAACACTCACCGAGCACCTGCAGTCAGACCCGACTCTGCCCGCAATGCCCTAGACGAATACCCCGTCCGGATCCAACCCTGCCCGCGCCGTCGTAAGAGACGCCAAGCCGACCCTCCCGTCTCCTCTCGGCTCCACCAGCGCCTCGATCCCTTTCGCCCCCAATGCCGCTACATCCTTTTCAGCCATCCTCCGCTCCCCATAACACCCCACCGCCCGCAAACCATCCGAAGACC
>DAOUIX010000204.1:0-1922 GCA_034423235.1 Chloroflexota bacterium
CCCAGGCAACTGTTCGGGCTCTGAGCCAGCGTGAGGGCCGGGACGCCCACGCTACACAACGGTCTTCTTGGACCTAGGGGCCGACGGGCTGTCCCGGCCCTACGATTTCCCCCGGACGATCCGAGGGTCCTGCAACATACAAGGGGCGGCGTCTCTGACCCGCCCGTCTTCCGCGCACCCCACCATCCCTGAGCACCGCGTCATGTTGTCACCCCTATGACGCGGACGCCGTTCTTCACCCTCTCCAAGGGGAGAGGCAGAAACTGCCCCGGACTCGATCCGGGGTTCGGGCGTCTTTGCGCCCTGGGCCCCTCGTTGTGCGGCTCCGGCGCGCCCGGACGAAGTCGCCGTCTGCCCCGTCAGTGCTCCTCAAAGGGGTTCTGAATGGTTAGCTGGTCCACCCGCTGACCGTGGTGCAGGTCTTCGCTGTAGAGACGCGTGCAGCCGGCCTCTAACGCGGCTGCCACGATCAGGGAATCGTAGAAGCTGAACCCGAATTGCGCGTGCAGGCGCAGGCCGCGCGCGTACAGCGAGCGCGACGGGTTTACCCGCCACAGCGGCGCCAGCACGTCGTCCAGCAACAGACGCGCGCTGGCGGGCCGCGCACCCAACTTTCGCGTCACCACATTCAGGATTTCCTGCACGACCTGGTAGCTGATGCAGCCGCTCCCTTCTTCCAGGCTGCGGCGCACCAGTCCTTCAGCGCGCTCACGCTTGTCGGGCGCCGTTTCGTCGAACAGGTAGACGAAGACGTTCGTGTCGAGAAAGTCCTCAGCGCTCATTCATTTCGTCCCGCGTGAAACGGCGGCCGCCCGTCGCAATATCGCCGCGCAGCAGGCGGATGGTCGCCATGGCCGCATCAGCCTGGTGCGTGCGCCCGGCATAGTCCGCGAGCCAGCGCCGGAATTCCGCGTTCAGCGTCGTGCGCTCGGCCGCCGCGCGCTCCCGCGCCGCGACGATCAGGCTCGCATCAGCGCTCAGCGTAATGTTCTTCAAGGAGACCTCTCGAAAGCCCGTGCCCACGATTCTAGTGCGCACGATCCTCGTGTGCAGCCCCAGCCCGTCAACGCCCGCGCCGCGGCATCGGCGCATACCGCGAAGCGGCCGTTTCAAACCACTCTCGTCCAGCCGCGCCCCCTCTCTCGCGCCGACCTACCCCGCGCTCGATCTCGACCTCGCCCCCGGGCAATACCACATCCGCGTCATCGGGCAGTGGCCGGACAACCCAGGCGCCGCCTACGTCGATCGGCGCTACAACGACGTCGCCTACGAGTTCGACCTCAGCGTGCCCGGAGACGTCGAGCTGCGTGCCGAGTGCGCCAGCACGCCAATCGGCGGCGACATCACCATCACCCTGGCTTCGCTCGCCGACCCGCTGCGCACCGCCCCCGACAGCGCCAACCACGCCGGCTGCAGATTCAACAAACCCATCGCGAGTGTCTCCCTGACCCTGGAGAACGGCGCTCGGTCCTACACGGAACTCTTCCACATCGACCCGCCGTCTCTGAGTGTCGGCTTCCCGCTACCCCGGAGTCGGTCTCCAAAAAAAGCGGTGCCCCGCTCCCACCCGGCGAATACACCCGCCGGCTCGTCGCGCTAAGCGATGACGGGGACCAGGTAGACCTGTCCTCCATGGGCGCCTTTCTCGCAGCTGTCGCCGTCTCCGGACCCTGACCCGGCACACCCCAAACCCACCGGCCGGCTGCAGCTAGGCGAACTCCCGCAGCCCGCTCGACCGCTGCCCATCCAGCGCCTTTCCCGCATGAGCCACATCACTCCGCCCCGCGGAAGTCTGGCCGCTCGAAGTCAGACCTACGCCAGCCCCATCAGAAGCCTCAATCCGAAGCAGCCCGCCAACCGCCATCGCCTGCTCCGTCACCATCCATCAGTTATTGGCCACTCGTCCGCAGATAGTGTACACT
>DAOUIX010000205.1:0-5194 GCA_034423235.1 Chloroflexota bacterium
GCCCATCACGACCCCGGCTCGCAGGTTGGCAGGTCCAGCTCGTCGCGATCGCGCAGCGGCAGGCCGGGCGGCACGCAGCCGGTGAACTGAGTGCCCGTCAGCGCGATCTCCTCCAAGTTGGGCATGTCGGCAAGCTCTCGCGGAATGTCGCCGCTCAAGCTGTTGATCGCCAGGTCAAGCGTGCGCAGCTTGGTCAACTCGCCCAGTTCGGGCGGGATCGGTCCCATCAAGCGATTGTGGCCAAGATTGAGATGCTCAAGCTGGGACAGGCTCCCCAACGCCGCTGGGATTTCAGCCCAAAACAGGTTGTGGCTCAAATCCAGCGTGCGCAGCCCCGTGAGCTTCCCCAGGGCACCCGGTAACCGTGCCGACATGCTGAGGTCTGGAAGCACCAGCGCCTCAACGCGCCGCGGCGTCCCGCCCACACGCACGCCGTCCCAGGCATCGATACCCTGGTCGGCGCTCCAGGTGGGCCGCGACCGGCGCTCAAGCGCCTGTTGAAACTCCACCAGGGCGAGGCAATCCATCACCAGGTCGGGATTCCCGTCCGGGTCGCGCACCACCACGCCCGCCCGGCACGCCGCCGCGTCCGGTACTTTGGGCTGCCCCGGCTGCCATGGGGCGAATTCCTCCTTGGTGGCCAGCACCTGGGCATCCGTGCCATCCGCCGTCACCGTAGCCACGAGGTCCGGTCCAGGTGACTTGCTGTAATCGCGGGCGACCAGCACGATGCGCGCGCCGTCGGGCGACCACGCGGCGGCCAGCACCTCCTCCACCAAGCTGTCGGTATAGCGAATGCTGACGATCGTCAGCTGCGTCGTTTCTCCCGTTGCCAGCCTGACGACAAACGGCGGGTGCTCGGGATGGGATCTGACGAGAATTCGCGTCCCGTCCGGCGACCACGCCAAGGTGTCGATCCAGGCCTCTGTCGGCAGGGCGTTGGGTCGTGGCCCGCGCCAGTGCGGGATGCCCGCGACCTGGTGCTCATCGGTGCCGTCGGTTCTGATGGTGTACAGCGCCACTTCGTCGGCGTGCGCTCGCGCGTACGCCAGCCGCTGGCCGTCGGGCGACCAGGTGGGTCCGCTCACCACGTCGGCGGCCAGACGTCGCGGCTCCGCGCCGTTGGCACCCACGACATAGAGCTCGCGACCCTGCTGCTCCACACCAGAGTAAACATCCCCCTGGCTATATCGAACCACCGCCAGGTGCTGGCCGTCGGGCGACCATTGGGGCGGCTGGTGCAGCATGAGGAACTCGTCGTCCAGCACCTGCTGCACGTCCGTGCCGTCGGCCGCCATGGTGAACAGAGTCAGGAGCGCGCCGCTCGCACTCCCGATACGTGCGCCGGTTCGCCCAGTTCGTCCAACATCGGAAAGGAACGCGATCCGCCGCCCGTCCGGCGACCAGGCCGGATAGAAGTCAACGCCCACGTTCGCCGTAAGCTGCTCCACGCTTCGACCGTCACGCCTGACCCGAAGGAGCTCGAAGCCTGTTTGGTCGGTCAGGACTCGCTTGGTGCCGTCAGCTCCGGTGACGGTCTCCGGTCGGCAGCCGGCGTACACAAGGTGGATCCCGTCGGGGGCCACGGCAAAAGACGTCGACGACACGTTCTTCGCAGTCAGCCAGCGCCGGGAGCCGTCCGATGTGACGCCCTGCAGGTCTCCTTGGTCCGTGAAGTACACCTCCGAGCCGTCCGGACTCCACACCGCAACGTCATAGTCAAACCGAGGGCCCCAGCGGAAGCGAGTGTGCCCACATTCGCTAAAGGATTTATGACCGTCATTGCCCTCTCGCCCGATGATGATGGTGGCCGACCGCGCTTTCCATTCCACTAGGCGCCAGATGCCGATTGGCGCTACGACCGCAACCAGCACCAGCACCGCCACCAAGGCACGTCCCCAACGCCTGCGCAGCCGCCGCACCACCCAAGCCCCCATCAGCGCGTCTGGTACAGCGCGTACAGCGCCATGATGTCCGCCGGGTACGGTGTGCAGTCCCATGCATCCGCAGCCGTGTTTACCACCGACGTCACGTTATCTTCGGAGTGTCCTGGACTTTCGATGGCGCCCTTAGTTTTTCCTGGCGCACTTCCGCCGATTCCCAGGGCATGACCAGCTTCATGCAGGAACGACTTGTACGCGCTATTGTCATCGTCGTTCAAGGTTGCACTCCCACACGCATTAAACATGGCGTCGGACGCCGGTCGAAGAAGCGGATCAGACAGAAATCTTGACCGCCGGATAAAGATGTCCCCCGACATGTGCTGGTCGCCTACGAACACGTTGTTCCGGTAAACTGATCCGACGTAAGGGCTGTAGCACATGAGCTCCTTTTCGCTAAATACCCATTCAACGACACCCGGAGCAGTCTCCATGCCCTTATACCAACACTTCGTTCGGTGCCCAATGTCCGAGGCTATCTCTGCGAATACCTCCTGATCCTTTAGATACCCTTCCACACCGGAAACGTCATTAAACATCTTGATCTCGTTGGCCGCTTTGTCGTCACGGTGAAGCCTGGCTACTCGTTCACGAATTACCGTATCTATGAAGACTTGAAGAAGTCCGATTAGAGCCTTCTTGCTGTATCCACTGAGATCCGGATGCGTCCGCAAGTATTCATAGCGTTCCAGGATCAAGCTCGCCGTCGTGTGATAGTCCGTGCAGGGATCGGTGTCCCGCTCTATCGTAATCAGATCCGTCGTTACGGCGGCCTGCCAGCGATCGAAGGATGCGGTAATGAGTGACACCCACGACTCGACTCTGTTATCCAACAGAAATGTCGTTGTGCAAATCTTGTACGAAAAGGTCGTGTCTGTGACCCGGCTGGTAACTGGGACGCCCGCGACTCTGCTGCCATCCGGGATTGCCTCATCGGAAACCCAGGCATAGGCATCCCTGGCGGCGAACACCCAGATGTCATCGTCGGCCGTATCGGCGGACGGCCCCTCAGCCCGATAGACGAGTTGAATCGCGTACACAGCGTTCGTGGCGAGATTGCGAATTGCGAAGGGACTGGTCTTGTTCTCCGCAGGGTCGCCAGTACTCTCAAAGAAATCGGAGTTCCGTGGGGAGTAGGCGTTATGGCTGGCGCGAGACTTTCGGTTACGTAGGTCGTATTCACCCTGGCTATACGCAGCGCCCAGGATACTCCCAACCGAATTCCACTCAACCAACACCTTACCGTTCCCAACCCCCGACGTGCTCTTGCCGTCCGCCTTGATGATTGGCGTATCGATGATCATGATCATTTCGCTCTCAGCTGTTGCGCTGCTGCTCCTCCGCTTGGCTTTTACTTTGAAGCCGTAGGCTTTGTGGTTTCCGAGGCCAGTATCGGCTGTCGATTTGTAGATATCGTCGAGTTTTATAACCATTGTTGTGTTGGCGATCGTTCCCTTGACTTCGCCGAAGGTCGGTGATCGATCGGTCGGGTTGTGCGTAGCGGAAACGGTGTAACTTTCGGCATCCGTGACGGGCGTCCAGCACAGGGTGATTTCTCGCCCTTCGTGCGGCGTGACGTCGAGGTTCTGGGGTTTGCCCCAGGCCGTCTTAGTTCCTGTCGTATACGGGCAAGCGGGCGTCACGGGGTCTTGCACGACCGGTCGCGTCCCGGTGTTAACTTCGACGACGGTGGTGGTCACGCGGCGGTCGCTCGACCAGGCGCTACAGCTGGTTTTGCCGCCGGACCCATTACACGACTTGATCTTCACCACGTAGGTCGTGCCGGGATCCCGATCGGTCACGCTGTAGCGATGCGGCGGGTTCTTGCCAACCCACACCGTCCGGCTCTCGTCCCAGCTCGAGCCGCTCTTTCTTACCAGGATGCCGAAGCCCGTAAGCGCCCGCCCGCCGGTCTCCGCATGCGGACTCCAGCGCACGCGGAAAGAGGTCGTCGCGACCTGGTCGGAGAGGATTGAATGCGGCGACGTGGGGCGGCCGGGCGTCGTATCGGGATCCGTGGTGATGTCGAGGATATCCGTCCACCAGCCGCAACTGTCGGGGCCGTTGCAGGCATGCACCCGCACTTTGTAGGTGGTGGCCGGGGTCAGCCCGGTAAAGGTATGGGCGTGTCGCTTGCGGTTCTGGTTGTCCCTTTCGACCGCCGGCACGCCGATGCTGGCCGCCTGGTCGTACGGCGGCTGGGCCAGGTCCTTGTGCCAAATCAACAGCCCGTAGCCGGTGAGCGGCTGCCCGGCGAGGGCGGGCAAGGTCCACCAGACCTTGACGGTCGTGGTCGTGCGGCTGGCGACTTCGAGACGTCCCGGGATCCCGGGCGTCCCCACCTGCGCCACCGGGCCGGCCGCCCCCGACGCCCCGCGGGCCGGCCGCTCATCCGCCGGCACGTAGTCCGGAATCGGCTGCACCGTCAGATCCTGGCTCACCGTGGCAGTTGCGGTGCTGACCCCAGACGGGCGTACCTCGGCCGTCACGGTCGCCTGGCCCACCCCGCAGGCATACACGATGAAGAGCAGATCCTGCGACGTCGCGCCCGTCACCGTGCGCGTCTGCGCCGCCTGTCCGCAGCCGCCGATCCCGAGCGCGGTAGCGTTGTTGCTGGACACGACGACCTGGTAGGTGGCGGCGGCGTCGAGATTGGCCAGCTGGACCTCGAACCGGTCCACGATGGTGTAGGTGATGCGGTCCACCAGGTCGGCCAGGCGGAGGGTGACGCCGGACGCCCCCGTGGCCTGCGGCGCCGCGGGCTCGCCCGTCTGCGCCTGCAACGGCGTCCAATGCCCCAGCCACGCGGCCGCCAGCAGCAGCCCGGCCGCCGCCACCAGCGCCGGCAGGACGCGACGAACGTGCGACCGGCGCAGCGCTGGCCGGGCGCCGCTCAGGACCGGACGGTCGCGCCCTGAAGGCGCGGCAGACAATTTCGTTCAGAACCTACGTTCAGTTGAAAGCGTCAGTGATCTCAAGCTAGTCAGTCGTCACGAGCGGCGTCAATTGAGATGGTGCGCCGAGATGTTCGAAGCAAGGGCGCGGGGCCAGCGAGCCAGCGCCTGCGACTGACCGACCGTGTCAGCGGCTGCGGTGGTGCGGGTGGTCAGGCAGGCGGCGCGGCAGCAGAGTGCCAATGGACGGAATAGCGCCGGTCGCTGACGCCGCGTGGCCGCCGACGGCAATCAATCCCGGGCGGCCGGCTACGGTCGCCACGGCGGGCAGGATGGAGACCCCACACAGTGGCCACATTC
>DAOUIX010000206.1:0-31766 GCA_034423235.1 Chloroflexota bacterium
ACGCCAACCTCGCCCTCGGCATCTCCGCCGCCATCGACGGCCTCGTTGACGTCGCCCCCAGCCACATCAGCCTCGTCACCCTCTCCACCACCCTCGCCACCAACGCCGCCATCGAAGGCCTCGGTGGCCGCGTCGGCGCCCTCCTCATCGGCTACGACCAGAACATGCTCCGCCGCTACGCCCTCCTCCACCGCATCCAGGCCGCCGCCCTCGAGTTCATCCCCGGCCGCCACGACGTCTTCGGCGACGAACGCGCCCCCCTCGACGAGGACGCCCTCCGCCGCGCCGTCGAACGCCACCGCAATCATGTCGACGCCTTCGCCGTCTCCAGCTACCTCTCCGTCCGCAACCCCGACCACGAACTCCGCGCCGCCGACATCATCGCCCAACTCACCGACCGCCCCGTCGTCACAGGCGGCGCTGTCGGTCGTTCCCTCGACTCCGTCCGCCGCGCAACCACCGCCGTCCTCAACGCCCGGCTCATTCCTCACGTCGAACGCCTGCTCACCGCCGTCCACCGCAGCGTCGCCCAACGCGGCATCGCCGCCTCTGTCACCGTCGTCCGCGGCGACGGCGCCCTCATGCCGCTGGCCGACGCCCAAGCCCGCCCCGTCGAAACCCTGCTCTCCGGCCCGGCTGCCAGCGCCGTTGGCGCGCACCGCCTCACCGGCCGCGCCGCCGCTCTCGTGGTCGACATGGGCGGCACCACCACCGACGTCGCCCTCCTGCGCAACGGCCGCCCTACGGTCAGCGACCAGGGCGCCACAATCAGTGACTGGCGCACCGCCGTCCGCGCCGCCGACGTGCGCTCATTCGGCATCGGCGGCGACAGCCGCATCCTCGCCGATCCCCTCGACCTCAACGTCGGCCCCCAACGCGTCCAACCGTTATGCGCCGCCGCAGCTGCGGATCCCTACGTCGCCGAAGCCCTGGCCCGTATCGATCGCGATAACGTCACCCACCGCCTTGTCCCTGTCTGGGAGCTCCTCACCGTCAACGGCCCCGCCGAGAACACGGTGCGCTCCTCAGCCGAGCAAGACATCTGCAACGCTCTGCGCGAAGGCCCGCTGGACATCACCACCCTGGCCAAGCGCGTCGGTCTGGCCGACGCCCGCCTGCTCAACCTCCGTTCCCTCATCGCCCGCGGCCTGCTCCGCCGCATCGGTCTAACCCCCACCGACGTCCTGCACGCCCGCGACGAGTTCCAGGGATTCGACGTGAACACGGCCGTCCGGGCCTGCCGCGTGGCCGCCCGCGAGAGCCGGGTCGACCTCGACACCTTCCTCGCACGCACCCACGAATTGGTGATCCGCCGACTTGGCGAGGGCGTGCTTCGCCGCGCCGTTGCCGAGTTCGACGACCGCGCTTCTGAAGCCGATGGCCGGCTGGGCCGCTTCCTGCTGGATCGCTCCCTCGCATCCAAACACCGTCGTGACCCGCTGGATGTACGCCTTGAAATAACCGATCCCATCGTTGCCCTCGGTGCGCCGGCCCAGGCGTGGATCCCGGAAGTGGCAAAACGGCTCCACGCCGAATGCCAGGTGCCAGACTCGGCCGGAGTGGCCAGCGCCGTCGGCGCCGCCGCCAGCCAAGTCATCGAACCGGTTGAGTTTCTCCTGCGACCGCTCTACGCCCGCTCCGGCGTCACCGGCTACGTGGTCCACGGGCCAGCCGAACGCCGCCGCTTTGCCTCCCTCGCCGCCGCCCGCACCTACATCCAAGCGACCGGTCCTGATCTGGCAATGACTCGTGCTGTCACCGCCGGCGTCGTCCAGCCGACCGTCTCCCAATCCGAGCACAGTTGGGACGCCCCGGGTGAAGATCCCGGCGAACGCGGTTACCTGATGGAAACCCGCTTCACCTTCACCGGAACCGGTCGACCGGATCGATGACCACGCCGCTCCTCTATACTTTGCAGAATCCCCCAGGCGACCCGCACGCTGGCGCCAGCGTGCGGCGCCGCAGTACGAGACAAAGGCGATCCCGTGGCAACCAAGTTCCTGACCGAGGAAGGCCGCACACGCCTCATGGCCGAGCTGGAAGACCTAAAAACCGTCCAGCGCCCCGGCATCATCAAACGCATCCACGAAGCCAAGGAGTTCGGTGAACTCAACGAAGGCAACGAGTCCGACGAGGTCCGTAACGAGCAGGCGTTCATCGAGGGCCGGATCATGATGCTTGAGCGGCTGCTCAAGGACGCGCAAGTCATCAGCACACACTCGTCCGACATCATCAGCATCGGCTCCACCGTTCGTCTCAGGTCCGACAGCGGCGAGCGCAAATACACGATCGTTGGCACGGACGAGATCGACCTGACCACCAGCAAAATCTCCAACGAGTCGCCGCTAGGCCGCGCCCTGGTCGACCGGAAGATCGGCGACTCGGTCAGCGTGGCTACCCCGCGCGGCACCAACATGTACGAGATTCTGGAGATCAGCTGAGCCACGACACAACCGCCGAGCCCACCGGCGAGGCGTCCGGCGATCGGCTGTTCGAGACGCGCCGCGCCAAGCTTGCGCAGATTGAGGCGTCCCAAGGCACCGCCTACCCCGCCAGGACGCCGCGCTCCCACAGCGCAGCAGACGCGGTAGCCCGAGTCGACGACGCTCCGTCCCCCAGGGTGGACGTCGCCGGCCGCCTCGTTGGTCTGCGCCGCATGGGCCGCACCTCCTTCGCGCATCTGCGTGACGGCTCGGGTGAAGTTCAGCTCTATCTGAACGAGCAAGCTCTGGGCGACGACGCGTACCGCGACGCGCTGGAGGTCCTGGACGTCGGCGATTTTGTCTCCGCGGGCGGACCGCTATTTCGCACCCGCACGGGCGAGCCCAGCGTGCGTGTCGAGCGCCTCCAGGTCGCTGCCAAGTCCCTGCGTCCGCTTCCCGCAAAGTGGCATGGCCTTCACGACCCCGAAACACGCTTCCGACAGCGCTATCTCGACATCCTCGCCAATGACGAGGTTCGCCGCCGATTCGAAGCGCGAGCAGCAGTTGTGTCGGCGCTGCGCAGAGTCCTTGACGACCACGGGTTCCTGGAAGTCGAGACCCCAACGCTCCAACCGGTCTACGGCGGTGGCGCCGCGGAGCCATTCGTGACCTCCTACGCCGCATTGAACCGCGACTACTACCTGCGAATCGCCGACGAGCTCTATCTCAAACGCCTGCTTGTGGCCGGCTACGAACGCGTCTACGAGATGTGCAAGAACTTCCGCAACGAGGGCATCGACAGCTCGCATTGCCCCGAGTTCACCATGCTCGAGTGCTACCAGGCTTTTGCCGATCTCGGCGACATGCGCGAACTCGCCCAGGAACTCGTCGCGGCTGCCGCCGAGGCCGCCTGCCGAACCACGCGAGTCCAGTTCGACGACCAGGTTCTTGATTTAACGCCGCCGTGGCGTCGCCTGACGTATCGCGACGCCCTGCTCGCAAGCGCCGGAGTCGATCTCGAAAGCGACGGCAGCGATTCGGCACTCCACGACGCAGCCAAAGCCAACGACATCCCAGTCGATCCCGCCTGGCCGCGCCCGAAACTGCTGGACGAACTGATGAAAACGCTGGTCGAGCCGATGCTTGTCCAGCCCACCTTTCTGGAGCGATACCCGACGGAGACGGCGCCGCTGGCCAAACGCTGTCCGGACGACCCCCGATACATCGAACGCTTTGAGGTGTTCGTCAACGGGATGGAGATGGCCAACGCATACACCGAGCTCAACGATCCGCTGGAACAGCGCGCCCGCATGGAGGAACAGGCCTCGGCACGCTACGGGGACGAGGCCACCCCGGTTGACGAGGACTTCCTGCTCGCGCTCGAACACGGCATGCCCCCAGCTGGAGGACTTGGTATCGGCGTCGACCGGCTGGTCATGGCGCTGGCGGGCGTCACCAACATTCGCGAGGTCATCCTTTTTCCCCAGCTTCGCGACCGTTCGTAGAATTAACGCCACCCGCGCTCCGCGCTGACCGCGGCGCGCCCACACGTCCCTGGCAACCCAATGCTGCCCCTGAGATTCATTCGCGAGCACGAGGCGCTGGTCCGCGAACGCCTGGCCACCCGCGGCGGCGATGTGCCGCTGGATGCACTGCTCAATCTCGACAACCAGCGACGGCGACTGCTGACCCAGGTCGAGGGTCTTCGTGCCACTCGCAAGCAAGTCTCCCGCGGCATCGGCAAGGCGTCGGGCGCTGAGCGTGAGGCCCTCATCGCACGGACTCGCCAACTCACGTCAGAGCTTGGCGCCCAGGAGCCCGAGCTGGACCAGATTCGGAAAAAGGTCGATCGGTTGCTGCTCGAGATCCCCATGCTTCCCGACGCCTCCGCGCCGGTGGGGGACGCGGATCATCCCGGCCTGGTGCACTTTTGCAGCGGCACTCCAGATCCAGACGGCCGAACGCCGCCACACGACGAGATCGCCCGAGACCTCGGCATTCTCGACTTCGCCCGCGCGTCCAAGGTGGCCGGATCCGGATTCTGGATCTTCCGAGGCGCAGGGGCCCAACTTCAGCGTGCCCTCATTCAGTGGATGCTGGACTTTCAGGTCCAGGAGCACGGCTATCGCGAGTTGTACCTCCCCGCGCTCGTCACCGAGACTGCGATGACCAATGCCGCCAAGTTGCCGAAGTTTGCGGGCGACTCCTACGCGGTCGACAACAGCCGCCAGTGGCTCAGCCCAACCGCCGAAGTAGCCCTGTCCGAGTACCACGCGGGCGAAACCCTCGACGCAGCGGTGCTGCCTGCCAAGTATGTGGCGTACGCTGCGGCATTCCGTCGTGAAGCTGGCGCCGCGGGAGTCGAGACGCGCGGGCTGCGCCGGGTGCGCCAATTTGACAAGATTGAGTTATTCAACGTGACAACGTCTGACGACTCGTATGCCGCTCTCGAGCGTATGCGCGGCGAAGCCGAGGCGGTGATCCGGCGCCTTGGGCTGACATTCCGGGTCCGAGAAGTTCCCACCGGCGACCTGGGATTCGCCGCTGCCAAGCAGTTTGACCTCGAAGTCTGGTCGCCGGGGGCCGGCGAGTGGCTGGAAGTGTCGTCGGTCTCAAATTGCGAGGCATTTCAGACTCGCAGGGCGGGAGTCCGCTGCCGACGACCCGGGTCTGGACGCACGGAATATGCGCACTCGCTCAACGGCACGGCCCTTGGACTACCGCGCACGTTTGTGGCGTTGCTCGAGAGCGGTCGACAGGCCGACGGGACGGTTGCCATCCCCGCGGTGCTCCAGCCATACATGGGTGGCCGCACACGGATCGAGGCCGAAGCTCCATGGCTTTGACCAACGCCACGGGGGCGCATCCGCTCTTCGACCTCGTCGGTGACACGCCAATGGTCGAGATCCCGATTTTCCGCTCGGAGTTTCCCGAAGCGATGGTCCTTGCCAAGCTCGAGTCAATGAACCCGGGAGGCTCAATCAAAGACCGACCCGTGGCTCGGATGCTGATCGATGCGGTTGGCGCGGGCAAGCTGGGCTCAGGACAGACCATCCTGGATTCGTCCTCGGGCAATGCGGGAATCGCCTACGCCATGTTCGGGGCGGCGCTGGGTTATCCCGTCGAAATCGTGATCCCGGCCAACGCCAGCCAGGAGCGGCGGCGACGGCTGACGGCTCACGGCGCCCAGCTTGTGATTACCGACGCTATCCTCGGTTACGACGAGGCACTTCGTGAAGTGCAGCGTCGCTACGCAGCAGATCCCGACAGCTACTTCTTCTCGGACCAATACAGCAACGACTCCAACTGGCTGGCCCACTACGAGGGCACAGCCGTCGAAATCCTGGCGCAGGCGCCTGAAGGATTTACACACTTCGTCAGCGGCGTCGGCACCGGCGGGACCATCACCGGGGTGGGCCGCCGGCTGCGCGAGGAACGACCCGATGTGCAGGTTGTGGGCGCCCTGCCGCCCGTTTTTCCGGGCGTTGAAGGCTTGAAGCCGCTTGGCGAGGGACATATCGAGCCCGAAATCCTCGATCGCTCGGTTGTCGAATCCTGGGTCCAGATTGACATCGATGCCGCCGGCCGCTTGTCCTTCGATCTGGCGAGGGCCGGAATTTTTGCCGGCCAGTCGTCCGGAGCCTACTTGTATGCGGTTCGCCAGATCCTCCAACGCGAACCGCGGGCATGCGTTGTAACGGTCTTGCCCGACGGCGGCGACCGCTATATCTCGTCTGGGCTGTGGGAGCCGTGATCCGCTCCCAAGGCTTGGCCTGCCGGCCCACCTCACTTGCCCGAAATTCCGTCACCGCACAGGTTAGGCACAACTTTCCCGTATGCCGCCGCTAAGGCTGGGGTTCAATCCCCGTATCGTTCCGCATGACCGCCGGCGGCTGCTCCTGCAGCTGCGCGAAATCGTGGATGTGGCGGTTCGGCTCGAGTTTCAGGTCGTCGAACTGAATCTCGACACCTATATGTACGAGTTGGGGCTGCGGACATTCTTCAATGCCGACTTCATCGAGATTCTGGACGCCGCGCCCATGCGCTTTCACCTCAACGTCTTCCGCGACGCGTCCACGCGCCGCTGGCCATCGCTGACCGACCCGAGCGCAACAGACCGAAGCATCGCCCTCCGCCAGTTCGTTCAGATCATCGAGTACTTCGAACAGCGCCACGCCATGGAGATGTACGTCGCACATCCGGGCCGCCGGATGACAGCCGACGCCCAGCACATCGACGTCCTGCGTGAGAGCTTTCGCACGATTCACGACCTGTTCCCCGGACTGCCCATTGCCGTTCAAAATGCCGGAGACGGCGCGGTGCTTCACGCGCTCGACAGCGTGCTGGCCATGCTGGATGCCACAACCAGTGTGCGCTTTGCCCTACATACGGGCCGGGCGTTTCACGCTGTGAACGGGGACCGAATGGCCTTTGAGGCGCGACTTGACTACATGGCCCGCTTTGCCGACCGCATGGCCGAGATTCGCTGGCACAACACGGCGCCGGGACGCGAGCCCAACATGCCGCTGCACGTTGGCCTGGAACACGGTCTCGATCTTGGCAAGGTGATGCGCACGATCGGACGAAATCCCGGAACCGTGCACATGATCGACACCGTGGGCCTCAATCCGGCCGGCCTACTACGCGAGGTGCGGGCGCTCAGACACGCCGTAGGCGTTTGAGGTTTCCGGTTTCAGCTACTCGTACTTGAAGAGGCGGACCGCCAGAGCGAAGAAGACCACCAGAAAAGCGGCCAGCACGCCGAGGTTTAGCGCCATGGAGTGCACAGGAGCGCCGCCGACCATGAGTTGCCGCATCGCGTCCCCCAAGTAGGTCAGGGGCATGGCGCTGACTACCGGCCGAATCCAGTCCGGCATGTTGTCGAGCGGGAAGAAGATGCCTGACAAGAAGAGCATGGGAAACGTGACGACCTGCGCAATTGGGAAGAAGCCCTGCTCGGTCTTTGCAAAAGCGCCCAGGAAGAACCCGATAGCCACAAAGGCCAGACCGCCCAGCACCGCGACGCCAGCCAAGGCGGGAAGGTTCTCGACCTTGACCGAAACGCCGCCAATCAGCACAGCCAATATGACCAGCAGGACCGTCTGCAGGAGTACCACGACCATTCGGAAGGTCACGTCCGCGCCTACAAGCGCCCAGGCCGGCAGTGGTGTCGCCGACAGCCGCCGCAGCACGCGTCGCTCCCGCAGCGAGACCATGGCAATGGCGCCGAAGACGCCGCCGTTCATCACGCTCATCGCGATAAGGCCGGGCATGATGAAGTCAATGACCTGCAGTCGTTCCGACTGAAGCGTCTGAAACTCGGCCGTTACCACGGGCCGCGTCTGTGTCAGGGCGCGGTCGGCGACCTCGAACGCGCGCAGCAGCACGGGAATCACGACCTGCTGGGTCGTCTGCTGGGACGGGTCGAAGTGAACTTGCAGCGGCAGCGGGGCGCCCGATGGAACCGACGCGCCGAAGCCCTGAGGAACAACCACCACCGCGCGCCGTTCGCCGTCCGCGAGAGCGGCGATTTCCATGTCCCGCTCGCCCCGCGTGACCTCCAAGGCCTCGAACCCGTCCAGCACGTCAGCCAGAGCTACGGCCGCGGGCGACGTGTCTTCAACCACCAGGCCAACCTCGTACCTGGCGCCATCGTCGCCTCGGCCCAGCACGATTCCGAAGATTCCAATGAATAGGACGGGGAATGCGATGGTCCAGAAGAGCGCCGTGCGGTCACGCACAAAGTCGCGGTAGTTCGTTCGAAACAGAGGCAGGAATGCGTTCAATCTCTGAGTGTCCGTCCGGTGAGCTTGAGGAATACGTCCTCAAGCGTGGCGTGTCGTACTCGCATGCCGTCCAGCGGAGCTCCGCGCTCCCGAGCCAGGTCGAGCAGACTGCCCATGGTGCGTGGGATGTCGCTGCTGAAGACGCTGTGAGCGGACCCTTGCGAGGTCGCGCTGGTCACAGAGGCCAATGCGCCCAAGTCGTCTTCCGTGAGTCCGTCGTTCGATACGAACTCGATGGCGTCCTCTGCAAAGTTCTGACGTACGAGCGCGTTGGGACTGTCGAGCGCGATGATCCGACCGTGATCCATCACGGCAACCCGGTCACACAACCGTTCAGCCTCTTCCATGTAATGCGTCGTCAGCACCACGGTCATCCCTTTGGCCTTGAACCCTTCAATGATGTCCCAGAGATTCCGCCGCGCTTGCGGGTCCATACCCGTTGAAGGTTCATCGAGAAAGACCAGTTGCGGTTTGTTCACGACGGCCAAGGCCACGGAGAGTCGTTGGGCCTGGCCGCCGGACAGCTCGGCGATGCGTGCGTTGCGCCGATCCTCCAGCCCCATCAGCGCAATGAGGTCGTCGGTATTAGCCCGATGCTCATAGAACGATCCAAAGAGACTAATGACTTCGTGAACGCGCAGGCGCGGATAGAGCGCCACCTGCTGCAACTGCACGCCGACCAGCCGCTTGAACTCGCGACCGGAAGTGGCCGGGTCCAGGCCCAGGACGCTGACTTCGCCGGCGTCGCGAATCCGTAGTCCTTCGAGGATCTCAACGGTCGTAGTCTTGCCGGCACCGTTGGGCCCAAGCATTCCAAAGACCTCGCCCTCGGCCACATCGAACGAGACGCCGGCCACGGCCCGTAAGTCGCCATACGCCTTGCGCAAGTCGCGGACTTCGATAACGGGCATGGGTTTCTGGGCGGGGAATCGGGTAGGAATCGTCGGCAGCTTACTGGCGAATCAGGCGTCTGAAGGTTAGTTTCGCTCCAATATCAGCGCCGCCTGCCGGTCCACTTCCATCCGCCAGCCGGGCGGCGCCCAAGTCGTGGCATCGTCCTGAACCACGAGTAGCGGGCCGCGTGCCCGAAAGCCAACCGGCAACTCGATTCGCCGAAAGACGCGGGCGGGCCTGAACGCGCCGTCAATCACAACCGGCGCACTCAACGACGAGGGGCGTCCGCGGACAGGAGCCTGCACCTCCGGCAATGGCGGTTGCTCAACGGCAGCAAGCAAGCGCGCGACCACGATTTCGACGGGAGCCTCCGGCCGACTGTGCGCGTAGCGTTCATGGTGTCGCCGATGAAAGGCACGAACTGCACCGGGAAGGTTCCGACCCCGCAGTGGCACGGTGAGTTCGTACGACTGCCCCACGTACCGAAGGTCCAGCATTCGGCGCAACCGAGGACGACCCGCGCCGACAAAGTCGCGCCGCGCGCTCCGTTCCAGCCGGCTGAAGGCCGCAGTCAGGGCTCGCATGCTCCTGGCGGTCCCTGGCCGCAGCACAGTCGCCGAGTATTCGCGCACATGCTCCCCGCTAAGCGCGCCGAGCGCGGACAGCACTCCTGGATATCGCGGCACGAGCACCCGGTTGATCTCCAGCCGCTCCGCCAGCGAGCAGCCGTGCAGCGGACCCGCGCCGCCAAACGCCACCAGCGTAAAATCGCGGGGGTCGTAGCCGCGCTCCAGCGTAATCACGCGCAGCGCCCGCTCCATGTGTGCGTCTGCCACCGCAACCACACCAGCCGCAGTTCGGAGGCGTGTCTCGGTCGAATGATTGCTGGCGGGTGCAAGCCGGTCAACGGCCACCGCGGCCGCAGCGGCGTCCAGCGCCACATCGTCGGCCAGCGTGGCGTCGGAGACCAACCGGCCCAACACCACATTGGCGTCGGTCACCGTAGGCTCCTCACCGCCGCGGCCGTAGGCGGCAGGGCCCGGCTGCGCGCCAGCGCTGCGCGGACCGACGCGCAGCCCGCCGGCCTCGTCGCGAGCCGCGATCGATCCACCACCAGCCCCCACGGTATGAATATCCGTCATGGGAATCGCAACCGGGAGTCCGCCAACTGTCGCGTCAGTTCGACGCAGCGGTTCGCCGGGGCAGATCGCTACGTCAGTGGACGTGCCGCCCATGTCCAGGGTGACAATGTGATCGAACCCAGACACGGCGGCCACGGCCCGCGCGCCAACCACTCCCGCGGCCGGACCGCTGAGCACCGATTGGACCGGTGCCGCCGCGGCCTCGGACGATCGCAGGACCCCGCCACCGGACTGGACGATCCACAGCTGCCCGGGAGCCGCGCGTTCCAGTCGTCGGATGTACCGGCCCATCACGGGCGCCACGTAGGCATCAACCACGGTTGTACTCGTGCGCTCGTACTCACGATGTTCAGGCAGTACTTCTGACGAAATAGAGACCCAGCGCACGCCCGCTCGGCGCAGGGCAGCACGCACCGAGCGCTCGTGCGACGGCCGCAGGAAGCTGAAGAGCAGACAAACCGCCGCAGCCTCCGGCTTAAGTTGGCGCACCTCTTCGGTAAGGCGTTGAAGCGACGCCCGGCTCAATGGTCGGCGAACGGTGCCGTCCGCGCCCACGCGCTCATCAACCTCCAGTCGAAGCTCTCGCTCAATCAGCGGCGACGGCTTGCGCGGTTCAATGTCGTAGAGCGCGGGACGGTTCTGGCGTGCAATCTCCAGCACATCGCGGAACCCGGCCGTCGTAACCAGGGCCGTACGCGCGCCCTTGCGCTCGAGTACCGCGTTGGTCGCCACGGTTGAGCCGTGCACCACCGTTCCATCTGCCCCGATTCCAGCCCGTCGCAAGCCCTCCAGCACAGCTTCGGCCGGGTCGTGCGGCGTGCTGGAGACCTTGAAGACGTACAGTCCGTCGTCGGCGGCGACGGTGAAGTCGGTGAAGGTGCCGCCGACATCCACACCAACGCGGATTCCGTTCACAGGTCGTCGCCCGCCTGATTTCGGTCTGGCACCGGATTCATGTCTTTTTGGGAGTAGCTCGCGAGCATAGGCACAGGCCCGCCCGCGTCAACTTCCTCAGTCACCGTTCACTGTCTAGGCCGCATCCCGTTTGGGCTGCGAGAATGGGTCTGTTCGCGCTGGCCGCGATGTGGATGGACCACGCCAACCAGAGCCGCCCCGTACCGCCGACCACGGTTCGGCGATTGTCCACCTACTACCGCGTGCTGGGCGCCGTCCAGTCAGAAGGGCAGCCAAACGTCTCGTCGGAAGCGCTGGCCGTCTTGACTGGCTTCACGGCCGCCCAGGTTCGGCGCGATCTCGCGTATTTCGGGTCGTTTGGCAAGCGAGGCGTGGGCTACGCCGTACCTGCGCTTCGGCAGCGCTTGGCATCGATCCTCGGGATCGACCGCGGCTGGCGCATCGGCCTGGTGGGCGTTGGGAACCTGGGCCGCGCGCTGATGGCCTATCCGGGCTTCAACAACCAGGGATTCGATGTCGTAGCAGCCTTTGACAGCGACGCTGCCGTGATCGGCTCGACGATCAATGGCACTCGGGTCCTTTCGGCCGGCGACCTGGCACATACGGTTCGTGCGGACCGGATCGATATGGTCATTGTGACCGTGCCCGCCCGTGCCGCACAGAAGGTCGTTGACCAAGCCGTGGCAGCCGGAGTGCGCGCCATCCTCAACTTCGCGCCCACCCAGCTTCGTGTACCGGCGCATGTACAGCTATCCAACGTGGACCTGGCGGTTGAAGTGGAGTACCTCTCCTACTCCCTGGCCGAGTGATTTTCGCCCCTCCGCGAAGTCACCGGTTCGCAAGCAGCACCATTGGCGCGTATGATGCGCGAAGTTTGTGAAAATGATCACAACGCAGCCTCACACGGCCAGGGGAGAGGCAGAGCGCGACGATGCCTAGCTGGGTAGCGATTGTCCTTCTGATGGTCATCGCCTTCCTATTCGCGGTCGGAAGCCTTGTCGGCACCATGCTGCTCAAGCCGCACCGCAAGTACGACGCCAAGGTGGAGGCGTATGAATCCGGCATGCCCCCGATCGGGGACGCGCGCGGGCGGCACAACATCCGCTTTTACCTGGTCGCGGTGACGTTTCTGATCTTCGACGTCGAGCTGCTCTTCTTCTACCCGTGGGCGCTCTACTTCAACATGATCGACGATCAGGTGTCCCTGTTTGTCACCGGGGTGGTCTTCATCCTGATTCTGGCCGTGGCGTTCGTTTACGAGTGGCGCAAGGGCGCCTTGGATTGGAACCGCTGACCGGTGCTGGTACCCACGGCCTCGCCCACATTGGCGCCTGATGAAGTTCTGGACCGGATCGGGCGCCACGCCGGCTCCGCCTACCTGGGCGGGCGCGTTGACCACGGCGACCCGGTGGCCGACGTTGCGCCGGGAGCGTTTCCCGGGCTCTTCGCGGCCGTTCGCGACGACGCCGAACTGCGGCTTGAGCAACTCGTGGACGTAACGGCGGTGCACTGGCCGCTGGACGTTGGCCGCGAGCTTCAGGTGGTCTGGCAGTTCCGCTCGCTGACGAACAATCTCTTTGCCCGCGTTACCGCCCGTCTGGCCGACGGCGAACCCGTAGCCTCGGCGACCGGAACGTACGCCTCGGCCATCTATCTGGAGCGCGAGGTGTTCGACCTCCTCGGGATTCGTTTTACCGGACATCCCAACCTCAAGCGCATCCTGCTGCCCGAAGGCTATGAGGGTCACCCGCTGCGCAAGGAGTATCCGGTGGAGGGTCCGACCTTCCCCGAAGACGCCCATCGAAACGATCTCGTGGGGCAGCTGGACCCGGACGACTTTTGGGCGGACGTGGACGAGGCGAACGGCGCATGACGGTGGAGTCCGAAATGGCTGGCCCGCGCGTCGACCTGGAACGCGGCGGCGAGGACAACATGATCCTCAACATGGGGCCGCAGCATCCCAGCACGCACGGCGTGCTCCGCCTGGTAATTGAGTTGGACGGCGAGGAAGTCCGCCGCTGCGACGCGGACATGGGGTACCTGCACCGCGGCGTTGAGAAGCTGCTGGAAGTCCACGACTACCGCGGAGGCATCACGCTTACGGACCGGATGGACTACACCTCCGGTCCGTCGAACAACATGGGCTACCTGATGGCCATCGAGAAGCTGATGGGCATCACCGACGAGATCCCCCTGCGGGCCCGCTACCTGCGCACCGCCGTGGCGGAACTATCGCGGCTGGCCGCCCACCACATCTGGCTGGGCACCCATGGGTTGGATATCGGCGCTATGTCCGCGTTCCTTTGGTCACTCCGAGAGCGCGAGAAGATCCTTTACCTCTTTGAGGAAGCCTGCGGCGCTCGGCTGACAACGTCGTTCATGCGCGTCGGCGGCACCGGTCCCCACGACGTGGGCGACCAGTGGCTGGATAACGTGGAAGTCTTCCTGAATGGGTACACGCTGGACGAAATCGACGCGCTGCTGACCGAGAACGAGGTCTTTATCGAGCGCACGCGCGAGGTCGGGATCATCACCCAGGATCAGGCGCTGAGCTACGGCCTCACCGGCCCGGTGATTCGCGGATCTGGCATTGCCTGGGACCTGCGCAAGGCGCGGCCGTACGCGGCCTATGACCTCGTGGACTTTGAAGTCCCGGTATTCACTGAAGGCGACGTCTACGCCCGCTACCTGGTACGCCTGAACGAGATGTACCAGTCATGCCGGATCATCAGGCAGTGCGTGGAGGCGCTGCGGGATCTGCCGCTGGACGCCCCGTCAAACGTGGACTTGCCGCAAGTCGTGCCGCCGGACATCGGCCGGGTGCCGGTGGACATGGAAGCAATGATCAATCACTTCAAACTGGTGATGCACGGCGTGCAGCCGCCTCCAGGCGAGGCGTACTTCGGCATCGAGAACCCGAAGGGTGAGTTGGGCTTCTACTTCGTGAGCGATGGATCCGGCATGCCCTACCGTTGCCACGTGCGTTCGCCGTCGTTTGTCAACTTGAGCATCATCGAGGAAATCAGCGTGGGCAGCTTGATCGCGGACGTGGTGGCCATTATCGGCAGCGTCGATATCGTGCTGGGTGAGGTTGATCGATGAGTTCCGATACCGTCACGCTCACGATCGACGACATTGAAGTGCAGGTGCCGCGCGGCGCGACCGTGCTGCAGGCCTGCGAATCCATCGGCGTTGAGATTCCGACGCTCTGCACCGATCCGCGGCTGAAGCCCTATGGCGCCTGCCGCATGTGCGTCGTCGAGGTGCAGCCTGGACCGCCCCGTCCGACGGCCTCATGCACCACGCCGGCCGGCGACGGCATGACGGTGGTAACCAACAGCCAGAGCATTCGCGACATCCGCAAGCACGTGATCGAGCTGCAACTTCAGCACCACCCGCTGGACTGCCCGTATTGCGACCAGGCGGGAACCTGCGAACTGCAGGACGAGGTCTTCGACCAGGAGATTCACCAGAGCCCCTACGAGACCGTCCCGAAGGCACACCCGGAGGAAATCCTCAACGAGGTCATCCTCCTCAACCACAACCGCTGCATCCTGTGCGGCCGCTGCGTGCGGATTTGCGATGAGCAGATCGGCGTGCGCGCGCTGGATTTCGTCGAGCGCAACGTTGGGACGTTCATCGCCCCGGCGCAGCACGACTTCATGGACTGCGAACGCTGCGGCATGTGTATCGAGACGTGTCCGGTCGGCGCATTGCTGAGCCGACCGTTCAAGCACTCGGCGCGCAGCTGGCAGACAGAAAAAGCCGCCTCCACCTGTCCGCATTGCTCGGTTGGCTGCTCGATCCTGGTCGAGTCACGGCACGGCGAGGTCGTGCGAACTCGCTCCAATGGTCTTGAAGAACCCGACCGCGGCATTCTTTGCGCGAAAGGCTTCTTCGGCCACTCCTTCGTAAACAGCGAGAACCGAATCACGCAGCCAATGGTCCGACGCGGCGGCGTGCTGTGGCCGGTGAGTTGGCGCGCGGCACTGGATGCGATAACCAGCGGGCTGCGCCACGTTCTGGACGAGCATGGACCTGGCGCGGTGGGCGTGGTCGGGTCGCCAAACACCACCAACGAGGACAACTACACGTTGCAGCGGTTGGCCCGCGCGGTTCTGGGAACAAATAACGTCTATAGCCAGGACAGCGGCCTGCACGCCACGGCTCGCACCCTGCGCGCGGTGTTGGGGAGCAACACAGGACCGCATACGCAAAGCGAGTTGCTGGCCGCGGATCTCATCCTGGTCGTGGGCGCGGACATCGGGCAGACGCACAACGTGGTTGGGGCGCACATTAAGCAGGCGGCCCGCGACGCCGGACGCAAGCTGGCGGTCGCCACCCGGCTCGGCAGCGGGCTCGATGACTTCGCCACCGTCTCGGCGCGCGTACGCCCTAGCGCCGAGGCCGCATTCCTCAACGCAATTGCGAGTGGATCCGACGAAGGAATTGACGGGACGACCGGCGTTGACGCCCAGTCGTTTGCCGAGATCAGCCAGCTGGTTGAGTCGGCCGCTTCCGTTGCCGTCGTCTGGGACACCGGCGTGTGGACGCTCGGCAAGGCCGCCAAGATTGCGCAAGCTGCGGCCAATCTGGCGTTGGCCCGGGACGGCGTGCAGTTGTTCCCGCTGGCCGAACGCGCCAACTCGGTCGGCACCTTCCGGGTGGGCATGGCCCCCGATCACTTACCCGGCGCTCGCCCGCTCGCGGATGCCGACGCCCGAGGTCAGGTTGGCGAAGCCTGGGGCGTCGATCTCAGCGACGAACCGGGCGTACCCTTTGCCGAGTTTGTTGAAGGGCCAATGCAGGCGCTCTACGTGATGGGCGAAGACATCGTCGGAGGCGCGGACAATCCCGGCGGCGTGAGCGCCGCCCTGCGCGACGCCAACCTCGTAATCGCACAAGACATCTTCATGAACGCCACCACGGAAGTCGCCGACGTTGTGCTCCCGGGAACGACGTTTGCCGAAAAGGGCGGACATTTCACCAACTTTGAAGGCCGGCTCGGCCGCCTCGAACCGGCGATCCCTCCGGTGGGCGATTCCCGGCCGGACTGGGAAATCGTCGCCCGCATCGCGGCTGCCATGGGCGCCGACTTCGGCTGGCGCAGTCATGAGCCGATCTCAGAAGAGTTGGCCAGCCTCTCAATGCCGCCGTCGATACAGGGATCCGGTCAGGCCGTGGCCGTGAACGGCGCCCACCTACCAACCGAGAACGGCGACCGGCTCGTTCTGGCGACCGAGCAGCACCTCTACACCGCCGGCGTAACCGGACGCCACGCGCCAAGCCTGACCGTGATGCTGCCGGACGCTGTGGCGGAGTTGAATGCCTCCGACGCCGAGCGCCTGCAGATCGCGCACGGCGATCGCGTACACGTGGCGTCCGCAGGCGGAGAAGTCAACCTGAAAGCCATGGTCGCGCGACGAGTGCCCTCCGGCGTCGTCAGCCTGCCGGACCGGTTCCTCGAAGCTGCGCCTCGTCGCCTTGACCCGCGAACTCCCGACGGCTCCCTTGTGCGAGTAAGCAAGGCCTAGCTATGGACGTCTGGGCCTGGCTGATCTTGATTACCAAGGTCTTGGCGATCTTCGTGCTGTTCGCCCTCGGCGCCATTCCGTTGGTGCTACTTGAGCGCTGGGTGCTCGGGCGCATGCAGTCGCGGTATGGCCCGCATCGCGTGGGTTGGCGCGGGTCGCTTCAGTCAGCAGCCGATGGGCTCAAGCTGGGGATCAAGGAAGACATGATCCCTGAGAAGTCCGACAAGGGCGTCTATTGGTTCGCCCCAGTGATGATGGTCATGCCTGCCATGGCGGCCTGGGCGATCGTTCCCTTCGGTCCCGAGGTCGAAATGGGCAGAACCATCGGCCTGTGGGTCGCTGACCTGAATGTGGGGATCCTGTTTTTCCTGGCCATGGGATCGCTCGGCGTCTACGGCGTCGTCATGTCCGGCTGGTCCTCAAACAGCAAGTACGCCCACCTTGGCGCGCTGCGCTCAAGCGCGCAGGTCATCAGCTACGAGCTGGTCATGGGCTTGGCCGTCCTGGCGGTCATCATCTACGCCGGCTCACTGAGCCTGATCGACATCGTCAACGCGCAGGCCGGGCTCTGGTTCATCGTTCCGCAGTTGATCGGATTCTTGCTATTCGTGATTGCGGCCGTCGCTGAAACCAACCGTGCGCCGTTTGACTTGCCCGAAGCCGAGTCGGAATTGGTGGCGGGCTTTCACGTTGAATACTCGGGCATGCGCTGGGCCTTCTTCTTCATGGCCGAGTACGCCAACATGCTGCTCATGGCAGCCCTCGTCGCCACACTATTTCTCGGCGGTTGGCGTGGCTGGACCATTCCGGGCCTGGAAGCGCTCACCGGCGTGTTCTGGTTCCTGCTGAAAGTCAGCCTGTTCATGTTCGGATTCTTCCTGCTGCGCGCCACCCAGCCGCGGTTCCGCTACGACCAGCTCATGAATTTCTGCTGGAAGATTCTGATTCCGATCGGCGTGGTGAACTTGCTCATCGCGGCCGGTCTACGGATGGCCTGGAGCTAGCGCATGCCCCTCGGTTCTGGCGTGATGAAGGGTCTCAAGACCATGCTGATGGTCACCAGCCGCAAGCCGGCGACCGTCCTCTATCCGGAACAGTTGCGAGACATCTCGTATCGCTTCCGCGGCCAGGTCGGCATGCGTCGCGACGAGGTCACCGGCGGCATGACGTGCGTGGGTTGTGGCCTGTGCGAAACCGCCTGTCCGAACGACGTCATTCGTGTGGACACCAGCGAGAACGAGGACGGCACCAGGTTCGTGGATCGCTATCTCTTCGATGTCGGCCGCTGCGTGTTCTGCTACTTCTGCATTGAGGCGTGCCCGGTCGACGCGCTGCAGCGCACCCACGACTTCCACTTGGTCACCGACGACCGACGCGGCCTCCTCATCGACGGTTTCAAAATGATCGAGATTTACGAGACCGATGCGGCCAACCGGGAAGCCGAGCAGAAGAACATCGGGCCCGGCGCAGCCATTGCGAATTGGTTCGAACGTGGCTGACGCGCACCGTAGCGAGCGCCGAACGGTTGGATTCACGGAGCCGGCGGCCAGGACAACGAAACGTTATGCCTGACAATCTTGAGACCATCGTGGCGTTCTGGTACCTGGCGATTGCCGCAGTCGGCGCCGGCGTCCTGATGCTGGTCGCACGCAATCCGGTGCACTCGGCCATCTCACTGGTGATCGTCATCTTTCATGTAGCCGGCCTATTCGTGATTCTGGGCGCTGGTTTCCTGGCGGTGGCTCAGATCGCCATCTACGCGGGCGCCATCGTCGTTCTCTTCTTGTTCACGTTAATGATGTTGGACATGCGACGACTGCCCGATGAGCGGGTCACGCACCATCAGATCTGGCTAGGCATTCCGTTGGGAATCCTGCTGGCCATTGAAGGCGTGGTTGTCAGCATCGGCACGCCCGAGATCAGCGACTCAATTAAGGGCACGTTCCCCCCGGCCACCGTGTCGGAGCTTGGCGGGAGCACGCAGGCCCTGGCCGTGGCGCTGTTCAACGACTATACGCTGCCCTTCCTTGCGGCCAGCGTGATGCTGACGGCGGCAACGATCGGCGCCATCGTCCTGGCGCGGCGCATCGAGTCGCACGAGCGGGCCGACTACCCGCGGGAAACCAGCGGCTCGCTCGCGGATGATCCCGAGCCGCAGCCGGACCAACCCGCGCCGGTGCTTGAAGAGTCCGCCCGATGATGCTCAACGGCTTTCTGGTCGTCGGCGCCCTGCTGTTTGCGCTGGGCGCCACCGGCGTGCTGATTCGCCGCAACGCCATCGTGATGCTCATGTGCATCGAGCTCATGCTCCAGGGCGCCAACGTGACCCTGGCGGCCTTCTCGCGGTATCTGGACGACCAGGCCGGCTTCGTCCTCGTCGTGTTCTCGCTGACCGTCGCCGCCGCCGAAGTCGCAATCGGGCTGGCAATCCTGGTAGCCCTGAGCCGGGTCTACCCGGTCGTCAACGTCGATCAACTCGACAGCCTGAGCGGGTGACGCGAGCTATGGCACGTGTGAGGACCTCGGAATGCTAGACGCGCCCTGGATCATCCCCCTGCTGCCGCTGCTGGCCTTTGCGGTCAGCGGCTTGGCGGGGCGTCGCGATCCGCGCTGGACCGGCTGGGTGTCCACCCTGGCAATCCTCGGATCGTTCCTGGCCACCGTGGTGCTCTGGATCCAGAGCGTCGGCTCGGACAAGGACTCGTCGGTCCTGTACACCTGGGTCGCCAGCGGCGGCTTCGACATTGAGATCGCGTTCCTCACCGACGCACTCACGGTCGTGATGCTGCTGGTCGTTACCGGCGTGAGCACGCTCGTTTCCATGTACGCCGTCGGTTACATGGACCACGACGCGAACAAGCCGCGTTTCTTCACCTGGATCCCGCTGTTCGTGTTCAGCATGATCATGCTGGTCATCTCCGACAACCTGCTCCAGCTCTTCATCTTCTGGGAGATGGTGGGGCTGTGCTCGTATCTGCTCATCGGGTACTGGTACGAGCGCGACAGCGCCAATGCGGCGGCTACCAAGGCGTTCCTGGTCAATCGGATCGGCGACTTCGGGTTCGCTATCGGCATCATCCTGGCGTTCCACGAATTCGGGACGCTGCGCTACCGCGAGATCTTTGACGGGCTGGGTGCCGCGGACCCGCGCATGGTGACGGCCATCGCCTGCCTGCTGTTCATCGGCGCCATGGGCAAGTCGGCGCAGTTCCCCCTGCATGTCTGGCTCCCCGACGCGATGGAAGGCCCGACGCCCGTCAGCGCGCTGATCCACGCCGCCACCATGGTCACGGCCGGCGTTTACCTGGTCGCTCGACTCAACCCCGTCTACTCCGCCGCGCCTGAGGCGCTGCTGCTCGTCGCCGCCGTCGGCACGTTCACGGCCTTCCTCGCGGCCACCATCGCCCTCACCCAGACCGACATCAAGCGCGTCCTCGCCTATTCCACCGTCAGCCAGCTGGGCCTGATGTTCCTGGCGGCCGGCGCGGGTGCGTACACGGTCGCCATCTTCCACCTGGCCACCCATGCGTTCTTCAAGGCTCTTCTGTTTCTCGGATCGGGCAGCGTCATCCACGCGCTCAACGACGAACAGGACATGCGCCAGATGGGCGGACTTCGAAGCAAGCTCCCCGTCACCTACGCCACGTTCATCCTGGGCGGAATCGCACTGGCCGCGATTTTCCCGCTGGCCGGGTTCTGGAGTAAGGACGAAATCCTGGCCTTGACCCACCTCAAGGCGACGTCCGATCCCGGATCCTCGCTATCCACCGATCACGGCGCCGGGATCTTCTGGGTCTTCTACGTCACCGGCCTGGCCGTCTCCGTCATGACCGCCTTTTACACGTTCCGAATGATCGTCAAGACCTTCCACGGGAAGCCGCGAAACGCGGAGTTGCATGCCCACGCGCACGAATCGCCCCGGGTGATGACCCTGCCGCTGATCGTTTTGGCGGCCGGCGCGGTGCTCGCGGGTGCCGTGCTGGGGATTCCGCCCGAGCACGGAATCATCCACGGCTACCTCAAGTACGCGGCCGGCATCGTTCACCTGGAAGGCGCTGGTCCGCCGGCCACGCTCGTCCTTGCCTTGATTTCCACCGTCGCAGCCGGCGGCGGCCTCCTGCTGGCACTCGCCGCCTACAGCCGCGGAATCGGCATCCCCGCGCTGGCGCGGCGAATCCTGCCGGGCGCGGAGACTCTGTTCCGCCAGAAGTGGTACATGGACCACATCGGCGACGGCTTCGCCGTGGCCTTCACCAAGGCCACGGCAATGATCTCGTGGGGATTTGACGCGGGCGTGATCGACGGCATCGTCAACGGCGTTGGCCACCTGTCACGTTTCACCGCCGGCCAGGTCCGTCGCCTCCAGACAGGCCAGGCCCAGAACTACGCGCTGCTGATGGTGGTTGGCCTGGTGTTGACCGTGGGCAGTCTGGTGCTCTTTAGATGAACGGCATGACCACTGGCGAAGCCGCCCTCGACTTCCCCATCCTGTCGCTGGCGCTCTGGCTGCCGCTCCTCATCGGACTTCCAATCATCGTATTGGCTCGCAGCCGCAACGCCATTGCCCTGGGAGCGCTGATCGCGAGCTTGGCGCAGGCCGTACTGGCCATCATCGTCATCGTCACATTCGACCACGAAGCGGCCGGGTATCAGTTCGTCGAGAACGCCCCGTGGATCCCGGCCCTGGGCATTTCCTACAAGCTCGGCGTGGACGGCGTGTCCATCCTCATGGTCCTGCTGACCGGAATCCTGGGCCCCCTCGTCGTCGCCGCAAGTTGGCTCACCATCCACCGGCGCGAGCGCGAATTCTTCGCGGCCCTGATCACGCTCCAGACGGCCATGCTCGGCGTCTTCGTCACGCTTGACTTCATCCTCTTTTACGTCTTCTGGGAAATGGTCCTGATCCCGATGTACCTGATGATCGGCGTCTGGGGCCACGAGCGGCGCATCTACGCGACGGTCAAGTTCTTCCTCTACACGTTTGCCGGCAGTGTCCTGATGCTGGTGGCCATCCTGGCCATCCGCTTTACCACCGGCACGTTCGACATTGAGGCGATTCCGGAAGAAATGGCCGGGGCTTCGCAAATACTCCAACGCTGGGTCTTTGTGGCCTTTTTCCTGGGCTTCGCCATCAAGGTGCCCATGTTCCCGTTCCACACCTGGTTGCCCGACGCGCACGTCGAAGCGCCGACCGCCGGAAGCATGGTGCTGGCCGGCGTGCTGCTCAAGATGGGGGCCTACGGCTTCCTGCGCTTCCTGATACCCATGGCGCCCGACGCCGTTGATGAAGCCCGCGGCCTGGTCGTCGCGCTCTCCCTGGTCGCCATCGTCTACGGGGCGCTCGTTGCCATGGTGCAACCCGACCTTAAGAAGCTGGTCGCGTATTCCAGCGTCAGCCACATGGGATTCGTCACGTTGGGCATCTTCACCGCCACGCAAACCGGAATCGACGGAGCGCTGGTCCAGATGCTCAGCCACGGCGTCGTGAGCCCCGCGCTCTTCTTCGCGGTGGGCGTGATCTACGAACGGGCGCACACTCGCCGAATTGATGAGTTGGGAGGTCTGGCGCCGCGCATGCCCATCTACGCCACGCTCTTCGGCTTCTTCATGCTGGCGTCGCTCGGCCTCCCGCTACTAAGCGGATTCGTGGGTGAGTTCCTGGTGCTGGTCGGCGCCTTCGACTACGCCACCGGTGTCGGCGTCCTGGCCGCGCTGGGCGTGATCCTGGCGGCCGCTTACATGCTCTGGATGTACCAGCGGGTCGCGCTGGGCCGGCTGCGTAACCAGGCGCTGGCGACCATTCCCGACGTCAACCGCACCGAGATCCTGACCTTCGTCGGCCTCGGTGTATTGGTCGTGTGGGTCGGCATCTTTCCAGACACGTTCGTGCGTCTCCTGGGCGCCACCACCGCCGGGCTGGCCGGGTAAACGATGATCGAACCTTCGGATATCGGCTACGTCCTCCCCGAGCTGACCGTGCTGGGCACCGCCCTGGCACTGCTGCTTTGGGCCGCCATCACGCGCAGTGATCAACGTTGGACGAGTGTTGGCCTGGCCCTCACAGGCAACGGCCTGGCCGCCCTGTTCATGTTCATGCGCGCGCCCGCCGACGATGCAGCGGTCCAGATCTTTGCGGGCCAACTGGTCGTCGACGGTTTCTCGACCTTCTTCCGCACGCTGTTCCTGATCCTGGCTTCGCTGGCCATTGTGTTCGGCGCCCAGCGCTTCTCCACGGCGCCGCTGACGGACTTCGCCGCGCTCCTGCAGTTCTCCCTCCTGGGCATGATGCTGCTGGTTGGTGCGGCCGACTGGGCCACTGCCTTCATCGCCATCGAAACCATGGCGGTCCCCGTCTACGTGCTCGTCGGCCTCACGCGCTTCCGCCGTGAGTCGCTGGAAGCCGCCATGAAGTACTTCGCGCTCGGCGCGTTCGCGTCGGCCATATTGGTCTATGGCATTGCCTGGACGTACGGCCTGACCGGTACCACCAGCCTTGCTGAGACCGCTGCCGGGATCACGGCTCACGGAGAAACCCCGTGGACGCTCTTCGCGCTTGGGCTGATCCTGGTCGCGATGGGCTTCAAGGTCGCAGCCGTACCATTCCACGCCTGGACACCCGATGCGTACCAGGGCGCCCCGACGCCCGCCGCCGCGTTCATCTCGGTCGGACCCAAGGTCGCGGCCATGGCCCTGCTGGCGCGCGTGGTCACGCTGGCGTTCGAGCCGCTGGCCGCCAACATTGCCATCGCATTGGCCGTGATCGCCGTCGCGACAATGATCCTCGGGAACCTGGCGGCCATTGCCCAGAGCGACGTCAAGCGCCTGCTCGGATACTCCAGCATCGCCCATACCGGCTACATGCTCGTTGGGCTGGCTGCGGTGAGTCAGACCGAAGGGACGTCGACCTTCATCGGTATCCCGTCGGTGTTGTTCTATGGCTTCGTCTACGCCTTTATGACCTTCGGTGCGTTTGCCGTCGCTTACGTCGTGGAAACCCAGACGGGCAGCAACGACATCTCGGCGTTCCGAGGCCTGGCGCAGCGCGCGCCACTGCCGGCCGTGGCGATGGCGATCTTCATGCTCTCACTGACCGGCGTGCCGCCGCTGTCCGGCTTCCTCGGCAAGCTCTACATCCTCCAGTCGGCGGTTGACGCCGAGTTTGGCTGGTTGGCGGTAGTGCTGGTGGTGACCTCGGTTGTCTCGGCGTTCTACTACCTGCGCGTCGTCGTGATGATGTTCATGCAGGACGCCGACGAGACCGTGCCGGCCGGCGCGGGTTCAGCGCCGGCGTCGGCGATCGTGGCGGACACCCAATCTGCGGTGATCGCCGCCGCGGCCGGTGCAACCGTTGCGTTCGGGATCGTTGGCGGCGGCCTGCTTACCTGGGCCCAGTCCGCCGTAAACAACGGACTGCTCTAGAGCCCTCGTCCCAGCTCGAACTCGCCTGGCGACCCTTGCACAGGTGCCCTCGTCCTCAAAGGAGAGGCGGCTCTTTCCCCCGCTCCCCGTGGAGACCTTCGCACAACGCCGCTCGTACTCGAAGGTGCGGGAGCTTCCAGTCTCAATCGACGCGCCGGCACTCGCGGACGGACTCCGATCTCCAAGGGGTCTGGCGCCCTTCACCCTCTCCGAGGGGAGAGGCAGAACCTGCCCCGGACTCGATCCGGGGGTGAGGGTCTTCCGGGCACGCTCCCTCAGGTCACGTAAAGATCTCTCGCCGGCGGCGCCCAAACGACGCGCGACCAATCACGCCGCCGCCTGTCCCCGATCCTACGCGTGCTCTTCGATGTAGTTGACCGCGTCGGTAATGGTGAGGATCTTCTGCGCGTCCTCATCCGGAATCGTCAGGTCGTACTCGTCCTCGAGCGCCATGATCAGTTCGACCTGATCAAGAGAGTCGGCGTTCAAGTCGTCCACGAAGCGCGAGTCAGCGGAGATCTCATCCGCCGGCACATCGAGCTTGTCCGAAACCACGGCAATGACACGGTCAACCGTTCCCACGGAGTCCCTCTCTTCGCATACCTGCGCTGCTGACCAGCGCGGCGGCTATGGCGGCCTTCAAGATGTCGTACCAGATGAAGATACCCGCGCCAGCGGACCAAGCCTTGCCCCAAGGGTTTAACTCGTCCGTGGCAAGTACATAGTAGATAGCCAGGTGGTTCACGCCAAAGAGATAGATGAACGGAACCCCGGCCAGAGCTGCCAGCAAGTCGATTCGCACAAAGCGCAGAATCGCGCCGCGGCTGCCCTCGGCGGTCGCGTCGAATCGAGTGTGGAGCGTCTGTGAAGTCATCCCGACCACGAACGCTGCAACAATGAACCCATAGATATAGCCAGCGGTCGGGGTAAGGAAATAGGCCGGGCCGCCGCCCCGCGCGAATACAGGTAGTCCGGCAAATCCCATCACGGCGTAAAGCAACATCGCGGCGGCGCCGCGCCAGGGGCCGAGGACAAGCCCCGTGAGCAGGACAAAGAGGACCTGCAAGGTGTACGGAACGGGGTCGGCCTCGATCTTGGCCTGCGCCGCCGGAATCATCAGAAGGGCGAAGACGACGATAAGTACGCCATCCGACAGCGCCTGCCGCGGCGCCAACGCCGCAACACGTCGGCCAACCTGCACGCTCACTGCTGCCTCGCCTTTCCGGCGCCAACGCGGGACTGGCTCATCACGATCCGGCGCCAGTATCCACGATGATCAAGGACTGCCCGGCGGCGATGGTAGCGCCATTCTCCACAAGGACGGCCACCACCTCGCCCGCGTGGTCCGTAGTGATCTCGTTAAAGACCTTCATGGCCTCCACGAGGCCGATGGGATCGCCCGCCGTCACCTGGGCGCCAACGCGTACGAAGGGTTCAGCGCCTGGGCGAGGGGAGCCGTAGTACGTGCCGGCCAGCGGTGAGGTGACCGGCGTACCAGACGGCGGTGGCGCGGGTGGCGGTACGACGGAGGGGGCCGACGTGGGGGCAACGGCGGCAGCGCCTGCATCGGGGCGACGGACCGCGACCCGATCGTCGCCGATGCGGATTTCAAGCTCGGAGAGATCGAGCCGGCGCATGGCGTCCAGCACCGCGCGCACGCGCCGGGCGTAGCCTCCGTCGGCGCCGGGATCTTCCGGGTTCGGAATCGCGCCAACCGCCTAGACCGCACCGACGATGAGCGTGGCGTTGTGGCCGCCGAACCCGAAGCTGTTCGACATGGCGCACGCGACCGGCGTCTCGCGCGCCCCGTCCGTCACGTAGTCCAGGTCGCACTCGGGATCGGGGGTCTCGTAGTTGATCGTCGGAGGAATCACGCTGTCGTGAATCGCCTTGATGCAGAGCATGGCTTCCACCGAGCCGGCGGCGCCGATCAGGTGGCCCATCATCGACTTCGTCGAGCTGACCGGCGCCGTCGAACCGTTGCCGTTGAATACCTGCTTGACGGCGTTGGTCTCGGCTAGGTCGCCGGCGGGCGTGGACGTGCCGTGGGCGTTGATGTAGTCAACGGCCGAGGCGTCGAGCCTTGCGTCATCCAGCGCGCCCTGCATCGAGCGGGCCGCGCCGTCGCCGGCGGCCGGCGGTTGCGTGATGTGGAACGCGTCGGAACTGAGGCCGTAGCCCAGGATCTCGGCGTGAATCGGCGCTCCCCTCGCGCTGGCGTGCTCGTAGCTCTCAAGGACAAACACGCCAGCGCCTTCCGCGGCCACAAAGCCATCACGGTCCTTGTCGAAGGGGCGCGAGGCGTGTTCATAGTCGTCGTTGCGCGTGCTGAGGGCGCGGCCAGCGCAGAAGCCGGCCAGGCCGATCGGCCCGATGGCCGCCTCGGTGCCGCCCGCCAACATGACGTCGGCCGCGCCGCGCTTGATGGTGGCGGCGGCCTCGCCAATGGAGTGGGCGCCGGTTGCGCAGGCCGTCACGATGGCGATGTTCGGCCCGCCGATACCCAGGTCGATGGCCACCAGGCCGGCGGCCATGTTGGCGATGACCTCGGGAATCATGAATGGCGAAATGCGCGAGGGACCGCGGTCGCGCAGGGTGTTTACCTGCTGCTCGAGCACCAGCAGACCGCCGATGCCGCTGCCGATGAAGCAGCCGATGCCGTCGCGGTTGTCGTCGGTAATCTCAAGGCCGGCGTCGGCCACGGCGTCGCGGGCGGCGATGATCGCGAACTGGGCAAAGCGGTCGGTGCGGCGGGCCAGGCGCCGCCCGAGCAGCGCGTTTGGATCCCAGTCCTTGACCTCGCCGGCGATCCGGCAGCTGAAGCCGGTGGTGTCGAAGGACGTGATGGGCCCGATGCCGTTCTGGCCCTCCAACGTCGCGCGCCAGCTGTCCTCGGCAGTCGCCCCAAGCGGCGTGATAGCGCCAATGCCCGTGACGACAACCCGCCTCGACATGCAGTCTCCGATCACCGGCGGCCGCCAGACGGCCGACGTACCGCGTGGCCAAACGAGTGTATCAACGCGGCGCCTCACACCCGCCAGACGGGTTGTGGGTCACGTCGCTTAGACGCCATTCCCTGAAATGATCCGTTGTCTTGCCCCTCTCCCTGTGAAGACCTTTGCGCAACGAGCCACCCCTACAACGGCAACAACCGCCCCGCCTCGCGCAACCGCCCCCGTCGCCGTTGCGCGTCTGGCATCGCGTTCACCACCAGCGCCCAGTAATCCGGCGAGTGATTCTTGATCGACAGGTGCGCCAGTTCATGCACCACGATGTACTCGATCAACGCCGGTTCCAGCATCATCGTCCGCCAGTTGAACCGCAGCGTCCCGTCCGGCGCGCAGCTCCCCCAGCGCATGCGCTGGTCGCGAATCAGCACCCGTGGCCGCTCGCCCGTCCCCAGCCGCGGCCACCACCGCGCCACGCTCATCGGCAAACGCGCCGCCGCTCGCTTCCGGTACCACCCAACCACGGCCCGGCGCGCCCCCGCGTACCGTTCCTCGTCCGACCATCCGTCCGGAATCGTGAACCGGAACCGCCAGTGATCGAACCGCACGCTCGCCAACCGCACGTCCGCCTGCTCCACCGACATTCGTACGTTCCGACCCAGGTAGGGCAACGTCTCCCCGCTCACAAACCGTTTCGGCGCAGCAGTCAGCGTCTCCGCGTTGCCTTGACGCAGGATCCACGCCGCCCGCTTCCGCACGATCCGCTGCAATTCGTCCTCGGGAGTCGACACCGGCGACGCAACCTGAACCCCGCCCCCATCCACCGTGATCTGCACCGTCTTCTTGCGTCGCTGGCTGCGCTGAACCTGGTACTCGATCGTGCTCTCGCCAAAGCGCACCGCGCCGCGCTCGCTCACGGACCCGCTCGCTGTCGTGCCGCCTCCACAATTTGGTGCGCCAGTTCGTCCAGTCGCTCCTCGGTGTAATCGCCCGTGTCCCGCAACTTCCGCTTGATGTCCCGTCGCATCTCCCGCTGCACTTCCAGGTTCGAGGTCCAGTCGATCACGTCGCTGTGACGCTCGATCGCCCCCGCCACCACCCGCGCAACGCTCGTCAGGTCGGAGTCCAGCTTGGCCACGTAAACACCCTCGCCCTCCAATCCCGTCCCGACCCCTGATGTTTCGGCCTCCTCCTCTGCGGCCAGCAACCCGTACACCGCATACGAAACCGGCGTCAGCCCGTGTTCCGCGGCGACCTCCGCCTCGCTCTGAACCTGGCTCCGCAGCTCAGCCATCCGCCGGCACGCCTCCGCCGCGTCGATCAACTGCTCGCGCAATTCCCGAATGATCCGTTCCAACTGCTCCGACAATCGCTCGTAAAACGCCGGGTTTTCCGCCAGCCGCTCGTTGATCTGCGCCCGCACCGCGTGCTCCATCAGCGAGGCCCGCGCCTCGTCGTGCGGCAGTTGCGCGATCTTCTGGTCGAAATCTTGATCAAGGATCGACACCGGCCGCATCAGCTCCCGCACATTCGCGCCGATCCGTTCGTCGATCAGCTTCTTCACCTTCGCGCCAATGTCCGACCAGTCCAGGTCTCCTTCCCGCCGGTACTGCGCCAGCGCATAGGCCCGAATCGCCGTCAGCCGTGCCAACCGATCCACGTACGGTTCGGCCCCTGGGTCCGGCAGATACCGGTCCATGAGTCCCGCAAACGCCCGGTAATCCACGTTGAACTTCTCGTACAGGTCCGCCTTGAAATCGTTCGTGTCGTCGTCCGGTGCAAACAGCGCAGCGCAGTCCCACACGTTTTCTATGCCATGCCCTTGAAGTGCGACTCCGCTTGCACCGCCGCCGCCTCGATCGCCGGTCCCGGATCCTCTTCCAGTGGCTCCATCGAGTCCTTCACGTCCGGCCACTCAAAGGTCTCCAGAGCCGCCTCCAGGTCCCGCGAGACCCCGTGGTAATCAATCACCAGCCCGTGCGGCTTCTCCGTGTCAACGTTGTCCGGCTTGTGTGAGAAACGACGGTTCACCCGCGCAATGGCCTGCAGCAGCCCGTGCTCCCGCAGGCCCCGGTCCAGGTACAACGCCTGCTCCACCGGCGCGTCGAACCCGGTCAGCAGCATGTCCACCACCACCAGGATCTCCGGCTCACCCTCTGGATCCACGAACGCGCTGGTCACCTGCGCCTGGTTCAGGTTGCGTGCAACCGCGAACTCCGGCCCGTCGTTGGGGCTGGTAGTGATGATCGGGTAGGCGCTCACGTTGAAAGCGTTCAGCCGCTCGGCATAGCGCAGCGCCGCCGCTCGGCTCGGTGCAACCACCTGCGCCTTGAACCCGTTCGGGTTGATCTTGGTCATGAAATGCTGGGCAATGTCCAGCGCAATCATCTCGATCCGCCGGTCCGCCTCGGCCACCGTCTCCTTGTTCGCGTACCGCCGCTTGATCCGAGCCTGATCCTCCTCCGGCAGGTTCCCGAACATCGCCTCGAACAGCGCGTCCAGCGTCTGCGGTCCCTCGATGTGCAACTCCGGCAACCGCGCCTCGTAGTAGATCGGTACCGTTGCCCCGTCTTCCACCGACTGCGGAATCGTGTACGAGTCGATCAGCGGACCGAACCGCTGCATCGTGCTCCGGCCGAATCCCCGGTCGATTGGCGTGCCCGTAAACCCGATCAGCGCCGCGTTCGGCAGCGCCCGCGACATCCGCGCCCCCAGAGCCCCGTACTGGGTGCGGTGCGCCTCGTCCACCATCACCACCACGTGCTCCGAGGCGTTCAGCACGTCCAGCCGGCCCGAAGGTGCCTCCAGCGCATCCTCGAACTTTTGGATCGTCGTCATCACCGTTCGGCTGCCGCCGCTGGTTAGCAGCCGGCGCAGCCCCCGCGTGCTGGCCGCCTGCTCTGGTGCCGGAAACCCGCAGCGCTCGAATGTCCCGCTGATCTGCCGGTCGAGCTGCGTGCGGTCGGTCACCACCACGATCATCGGGTTCTGCAAGCGCGGCTCGCGACGCAGCTTCGTCGCCAACCACAACATCGTCAGCGACTTGCCGGAGCCTTGCGTGTGCCACACCACCCCGCCTCGCTCCTCGGGCTTGCGGCCGCTCACCAGGCGCTCGATCGCCGCGCGCACCGTCCGGTACTGCTGGTAGCGCGGCAGCTTCTTCACCAGCTTCCCGCCCTGCGGCTCGTACACCACGTAGTCCCGCAGGATGTCCAGCAGCGTCGCCGGTGCCAGCAGCCCCACAATCAGCTGCGCCTGCCCCTTCGGCTCAACCCCAAAGCGCTGCGTCACTTCGGACTCGGAGTAGGGCAGCACCGACTTCCACTCTACGTAGGCGTTCTCCGGCGCGCCCAACGTCGCGTAGGCCGCCGCCGCCCCGCAGTGCGCCACGCACAGCAGGTTCGTGCGAAAAAGCTCCGGCGCGCCCGTCCCGTGCCACTCCGCACCGGCTTCCTGGTACCGACGCAACTGCCGCACCGCCTTTGACTTCCACACGTCCAACAACGACGGCGACTTCGCCTCCATCACCACCAGCGGAATCCCGTTCACGAACAGCACCAGGTCTGGCTTCACCACCCGCTGGTCATCCTCCAGGTCCCGCCGCTCGTTGCCCCGCCGTACCCTGAACTGCGTCGTGACCACGAAGTCATTCAGACCGTCCTCGGGATGATCGAAGTCAAAGAATCGCGCAATCCGGCTCTGCCGGCCGCCGGCGGTCGCCGTGCTAACCGGCTTCCCGTAAGTCAGGTCCTCGTGCACCCGCTGATTCCGACCGATCCCACTGCCTTCAAAGTGCTCCAGTTCGCCGATCACCCAATCCGCCTGCGCCTCCGTCATCCACTCGTTCAATCGCAGCAAGGCCGCCCGCACCCGACCCTTCAGTAACACCTCCCGCTCGTCATCCCGCTCCGCCACCAGCGTCTCCCGCGGCACATACGTCCACCCCAAGCACTCCAGCAATTCCCGCGCCGGGTTCTCGGCGTGATGGAGCTCGCTGAGCCTGGCGGAGTTTGTCAAGCGCTCGTCCTGCGGGAGTCTTCCAACATCGCTCGTAACTGTGGCAGCAGGGTTGGGATCGCATCTTGAATGATCGACCAGAGAATGCCGTCGCTGATGTGCAGGTAGGAGTGCGCCAGGCGATTGCGGACTCCCACGATTGCGCGCCAGGGAATCGCGGGGTACGACTCGCGCACCTCGGGTGGGATGTGGGTTGCCGCCTCACCGATCAGTTGGACGTTGCGCAGCGTGGCGTCGTAGGTGAGATCGTCGGCCGCGAATGCGTCTTGATCCAATCCATCCGTATATGACAGGACTTTCTCGGCGAACTCAATCATGTCCTGCACGTACAGATGCCAGTGTCGTCCTTCGTCACGGACCTCACACATCCACGGCCTCCCGTTCCACCTGCGGACGCATTTCGGCTCGCACGTCTTCCCGGGTCGCCAGTTCCACCGGTCGTTGCAGTAGGTCTTCCAGGTAGAACTGGGCGCCGAAGTAGGTTCGCCAGTCCGGCGGAGCGTCGAACCGCACCAGGATGTCCACATCGCTTCCCTCGGTCGCCTGATCCCGCGCGAACGATCCGAACAAGGCCAGCTCCACCACGCCAAACCGCTCCGCCAGCGTCGGCCGGTGGGCGCGCAGCGCGTCCATCACCTCCGCTCGGGTCACTGCGTCACTCCCCTACGCCGCCCGCTCCCCACCAGCC
>DAOUIX010000207.1:0-3866 GCA_034423235.1 Chloroflexota bacterium
GCGATGCATCGTCCGTCATCTGCGTGGTCGCCCATCCCTTGCGCGGACATCCGCCGATTCAGCGCGTGGCCATTCCGCTCATCAAATCGGGGCGGATCGGCGAGCCGCGCCTGGTGCGCGTCTTCGGCAAGGACGGCCAGCACGGCGGTGACGAGATGTTCCTGGACCTGTACCCCCACTTCTTCGATTTCCTCTGGCAGGTGTTCGGCGTCCCCCTGTGGTGCAGCGCCCACCTGACCCAGGACGGACGCACCTGCGAGCAATCCGATCTCAGGCCCGGCTGGGAAGGCATGGGCCTGGTGGCCGGCAACGGACTGAAGGCCTACTACTGCTTTGAGAACGGCGTCGCGGCCGACTTTGAGTCCTACCAGGGCGACGGCGCCTCGGACCCTTACCGCGTCGACATCTACGGCACCGAGGGCACGATCTCATTACCCGGGCCCATGGGACGCGGCCCGGACATCTACTGGCACCCCCGGGCCAATCCAGAGCTGATCGACGACGACGGCTGGGAGGTCATCCCCGCCGAGCCGCCGCCGGACCGCCACAAGTGGCTGCGGGCGCACAAGCGCATGGCCCGCTCGATGATGGACATGCTGGAAGGCAATGAGCCCGAGTGGGACCTGGTGCAACTGCCGAACGCGAGGCTTTACCTGGAGATGGCCCTGCTGGCCCACGCCTCGCACATGCAGGCCGCGCGGGTCGGCTTGCCGTTGCCCGACGGCAAGAATCCTTTCGACCACTGGTCGGCCTGAGCACCCGCTCGCGGTAGGCGTCGCGCCTCCGTCTGCGATGATGCCGCTCGAACCGGTCGGCGGCCCGCGCGGCAACCGCCTGGCGCGCTGACCTCTTGCAAGGGAGTGGAGAAATGTCAGCCAGCGATCTCCCGGCCTTTCGCATTGGCGTCGTTGGGTGTGGTGGGATTAGTTCCCGCCACGGTCGTGCCGGTCTGGAGTCCGAAAAGCTCCAACTTGTCGCCTGCTGCGACATCCGCGAGTCCGTGGCCCGCGAGTGGGCCGAGACCTACGACTGCGAGGCCTGGTACACCGACTACGAAGAGATGATCCGCGACCAGGATCTCGACGGCGTGGTCCTGGCCACCTGGCCCAACCAGCACCGCGAACAAGTGGAACGCTGCCTCAACGCCGGCGCCCGCAATGTCCTCTGCGAGAAGTCGCTGACCGGGACCGGGCAGGAAGCCTGGGAGCTCGAGCAACTGGTCAAATCCGCGGGCGCGTTTCTGATGGAAGGCTTCATGTACCGCCACCACCCGCACGTGGCCGAACTGGAGCGTCTGGTGGCCGCGGGCACCATTGGCCGGATCGACTCGGTCAGAGCCACCTTCAGCGCCTTCGATCCTGAACCCGAAAGCCCTACCGATCCGAAGCGGAACTGGCGGCGCGATCCCGAGCGCCTCGGCGGCTCACCCTGGGACGTCACCTGCTACGCGATCAACGCGGCCAACCACTTTGCGTCGATGGGCGCAGGTGGACGCGGCACTGGCAAAGGATCCAACCCCGAAGGAAAGCTCCGTTCCGACGTGAAGAGCCTCGTCGCCGCCCGACCGACCAGGGTCTGGTCGGTGGGGAGCATGAGCGAGGTCTACGGCACTCTGAACCGACAGTTCGGTCTGATCGAGTACGACAGCGGCTGCGTGGGCTACGTGGAAGGCAACCGGCAGGCACATCTGAGCGAGGAGTTGCACATCGCCGGCAGCGAAGGTCGCCTCTGCATCCGCCGGGCCTTTCGTCCCCACGCCGAACCGGTGATCGAGCACCAGTACGGCAAGGGCGAATGGCGGGAAATCCCCATCCCAGGCGCCGAGATGTACCGGCTGCAAATGGAGAACTTCGCGGACGTGGCGCAGGGCGTGGCCGAGCCGGTCATGCCCCTCATCCAGTCCGTGGTGAACATGCACACCATCGCGGCGCTGGTCACCAGCCAGCGTGAGGACCGGCTCGTGGACCTCGAACTCCCGGCAGGCCTGTTCGAAGAGTCGGCATAGCTGGCGCGCAGGCTCGGCAAGGCGCGGCGATTGGCCGCCGTCCGCCTCTGGGTGCCAATATGGCGCGCCCATGAGCGCCAACATCACAACCGAACGCGAAGCCACCGGGCTGTTGAGCCGGCTGGTCGCCACGCCCAGCATCACGCCGGACGTGGAAGGCGGCACCGGCGAAGCCGCGATGGCCGACGTGGTCGAGGAATTCGCCCGCTCCATCGGCGCGCAAATCACGCGCCAGGAGGTTTTCCCGGGTCGCGAAAACGTGATCTGCACCATCGCCCCCAACGCGCCCGGGCCGCACCTGATGCTGGAAGCGCACATGGACACCGTGGCGCTGGGCCCCATGACCAACGGCCACCAGCCCTACATGGACGATGACGGCCGGCTGCACGGCCGGGGCTCCTGCGACACGAAGGGCTCGCTGGCGGCCATGCTGCTCGCGCTCCAATGGGCGTCAGGTGACTCCGATCCTGAAGGTCCGCTCACCGTCGCCGCGGCCGTGGACGAGGAAACCGGCAGCGCCGGGGCCAAGGCCCTGCCGCATTCGGGAGTAAAGGTCGATGGCGCAATCGTCGGTGAGCCGACGAGCTTGGAGGTGGTTCGTTCGCACCGCGGCGGCCGCTACTGGCCTCTCATCACCCACGGCACGGCGGTCCACAGTTCCACGCCCGAGCTCGGCGACAACGCCATCCTCCGCATGGCCGACGTCCTGCACGTCCTCAGGGAGGAATACGGCCGGCGCCTAGCCGGGCGAACGCATCCGCTGGTGGGCAACTCGTCCTTCTCCGTCGGCATCATCAAGGCCGGAACCTCCTTCAACATGGTTCCCGACCGCTGCGAGGCCATCATCGAGCGGCGCCAGATCCCCGGCGAGTCCGTGGACGACGTGGAAGCGGAACTCGAGGAAGTTCTCAACATCGCGCGGAGCCGCCATCCGGACCTGAACGTTGAGGTCCAGGCGCCATTCGTATTCGGCGACGTGCTGGACACGCCCGCGGACGCCCCCATCGTGAAGGTCGTGCGAGACGCCGTCACCGACGTCTGCGGATCGGCCAACGTAATCGGCGTGTCCTACGGCTCCGACGCCGCCACCCTGGCTGCAGCCGGCATCCCCAGCGTGCTCTGCGGTCCCGGCGACATCGCCTACGCGCACAGCGCCGACGAGTTCGTGCCCATGGCGGAAGTCGTCCAGGCGGCCGAGATCTACGCGCGCGCCTGGAAGCTCTTCGCCGCCGCCTGATGCCGTCCACGGCCGCCGCCGGGCGACCGAACATCGTCCTGGTCATCACCGACCAGCAGCGCTACGACACCATTGCCGCGCTCGGTCATCCCCACGTCGACACGCCGAACCTCGATCGTCTGGTCGGAGAGGGCGTCAGCTTCGACCAGTGCCACGTCACCGCCGCCTCCTGCGTGCCTGCTCGAGCCAGCCTCTTCAACGGCCTCTATCCCCACACCACCGGCGTCCTGCGCAACGGCTGCGAGTGGCGGCGCTCCTGGGTCGAGCAATTGGCCGCATCCGGCTACCACTGCGTCAACGTCGGCAAGATGCACACCGTTCCCTTCGAGACGCCGCTGGGCTTCCACGAGCGCTACGTCGTCGAAAACAAAGACCGGTTCCTGGATGGCCGCTACTACTTCGACGAGTGGGACAAGGCCCTGGCCGCCCGCGGCCTCGTCAAGCAGCAGCGCGAGCTCTACCGCCAGCGCCCCGACTACCGCGAGGCCATGGGCGCCTTCACCTGGGACCTTCCGGCCGACATGCACAGCGACAACTTCGTCGGCGGCCTGGCCCGCTGGTGGCTGGACACCTACCCCACCACCCAGCCGCTCTGTCTCGAAGTCGGCTTCCCGGGTCCCCACC
>DAOUIX010000208.1:0-7411 GCA_034423235.1 Chloroflexota bacterium
CTTCTGGGGTGAGGTCGGTGAAGTGGCGGGGGAGGGAGCCTTGCCAGGCGGTGGTGCGGACGCCGGCGCCCTGGCGGACGACGATGTAGAGCCAGCCGCCATTGAGGACGCGGTGGAATTCGGTAAGCGCGTGGGGGATGGCCGAGGGCGGGAGGTGGCCGAGGGCGGCGAAGCACCAGAGGGCGTCGAAGGAGTTACTGGCGACGGGCAGGCGGCGCAGGTCGCCCTGGCAGAGGGGCCCGGCGTCGTCGAGGCGCCGGGCCTGGTGGAGCATGGCGCGGGCGAGATCAAGGCCCACGACCTCGGCGCCGGCGAGCCGGAGCAGGGTGGCGTCGCGGCCGGGGCCGCAGCCGGCGTCGAGGATGCGGGGGCCGGTCCACGGATTTGGGGCGGCCAGGCGGATGAAGCGCTCGGCTTCGTCCGCGGCGGCGTAGTCGTCGATGCGGCGGGCGTAGTCCACGGCCATGCGTTCGTAGGTGAGGCGGTGGGTGTGGACCCAGGCGTCGGGATCGCTCGGCGGCCGTTCCGGCTGATCCGAGGCGTCGGTCACGGCTGCGCTTCTCCGTAGAATCGGCCTGCAGCGCCTGGATGAGAGGACTGACCCATCCCCAGCCGTCCGCGACCGCCGCGTCCGCGTCGGGACCGGTCCACGAGCCCGGAAGCCGACCGGCCGACGGATGACCCGTCCCCGGTTTCTCTGGAACGTGGCGCCGACGCGCGCCCGCGGCAGCCAGCGGACGAATCACCCGCCGAGCGTGGCGAGGCGGACCCGGTGGCGTCAATGGTTCCCGAGCCGGGGACCGAGGCCGGGCCGGGCGAGGACGCCCGCGGCGAACCGGCGACGGAGTCGCCGTCGCTGGTCATCAGACGTGTGCGGGGATCCGAGGTGGACCAAGAACGCGACGCAGGCGAGCGCGGCGGAGGGCCGGCGGCTCCGGCTGAGGCGCCGGGCTCGGCCGCTTCAGCCGATCCGTACCGGCCGCTGACGCTGCAAGAAACGCTGGACATGATCCAGGACCGCCTGCGGCGCATGGAAGGCACCTGGCGGGGGACCGGACTTACGATTCTGGGCGTTGTGGTGATGGGGGCGCTTACCTGGGGCTTGATTTCGGTGGCGCTGCCATGGTCGGGCGGGATTGTGGAGTCGGTCCAGGCGACGCTGACGCTGGACGTGGGATGGCCGGCGATTCCGGCGCCCGACGATCCGCGCGTGGACCGGTCGACCGACCTGGTGGCGGCGGCCTGGGTGGGCGCGCCGCTGATTTTGGGCGTGTTCTGGTTCACGGCGGCCTATCACCTGGACCGCACGAGCCGGCGCGCCTTCCGTACCGTCGACGGCGGTCTGGCGCGGCAGACGGCGGGATACACGGTGATGGCCATCGGGTTGATCTTTCCGATGATCATTCTGGGCCTTGTGGGATCGGCCTGGGGCGCGTTTGCCCTGATCACCTGGGCGGCGGCGGGCGAGGCCTGGGGCACGGCCGGCACGCTGGTTGCGCTGTTAGCCGTCTTCGCCGGGGCGGTTCGGGCGGCCAACGCGGTGCTGGACCGTCGATACGGCGGCTGACACGAGCGACTCCGTCATGACGCCGGCCACACGCGCGTCCGAATCACCCCCCGGGCTGAGGGCCCGGCTGGCCGGGCTCGTCGTCAGCAGCCGGCCGCGGCAATGGCCAAAGAACCTGTTGGTGCTGGCGGCGCTCCTGTTCGCCCGCGAGTTCGACCACGGGCCCAGCGTGCTGGCCGCCGTGGCCGCCACGGCGATTTTCACGCTCGCCACGGCCGGCCTGTATCTGCTGAATGACGCCATCGACGCGCCGCGCGACCGGGAGCACGCCGTGAAGCGAGGGCGACCGGTGGCGGCCGGGGTGGTGCCGATTCGCCTGGCCCTCGCGGTGGCCCTGGCGCTTGCCACGGCGGCGCTGGCCCTGGCGACGATCCTGGCCTGGCCGTTCGGGGCGGCGCTGGCGGTTTACCTGGGGCTGCAGGTCGGCTATTCGCTGGCGCTCAAGCACCTGGTCATTCTGGATCTGCTGGCGATTGCGATTGGGTTCGTGATTCGCGCGGCGGCGGGGGCCCTGGTGATCGCGGTGCCGATCTCGCCGTGGCTGTACATCTGCACCTTTCTGCTGGCTCTGTTCCTGGCCGTGGGAAAGCGCTGGGCCGAGTTGACCGCGGAGGCGCGTTCATCGGCCGCGCGTCCGGTGCTGGAGCTGTATACGGCGGACTTTCTGCGCACGCTGATTGTGATCACGGCGGCGGCCGCGCCGCTGAGCTACGCCCTGTATACGTTCTCGGCGCCGAACCTGCCGGACAACCAATTGATGATGATCACCATCCCGATCGTGCTGTACGGAATCCTGCGCTACGTCTATCTCCTGCAAAACAACGGGACCGGCGAGGAGCCCGAGCGCGTCCTGCTGCGCGACCCTGGAATCCTGGTGTCGGTGATCGCGTGGGTGGCGGCGAGTTGGGCGATCCTGCAGTTCGGCGGGGGCTAAGACTGCGCCTGGAAGCGCCGGAGCGCCCGGCAGTCACAGGTCGGGCTGCGGGCTTGGGGTGCGGGCCAACCTGATCGCGGCAGCCGGCGGCCGTGGCCGCGCGAGCGGCTCGCCCTAGGACTCGAGCGTCGCTCCCAGCACCAGTCGGTCATTCTCGGGGTCGTCAACCAGTTCAAAGTCGACCCAGCGGTCGTGGGTAATCATGAGGCGCAGGCGGTCGGGTTGGCGCTCGCAGCCCAGCGCTTCTTCTGGCGTGATGTCCATGCGCCGGCAGGCGTCGGCATAGAGATCGCTCAGCGATACGCGTCGTCGGGAAGCCAAGACGTTCACAGCTCCTTGCGGGCAACCGGAGCTGACGGAGCGCCGGCCGCCCATTGTCCACAATCGCGGACCGACCTCGCGACGAATTAGAAACCGTTGACGCCCAGCGCGGCGCCTTTCTAGACTCACCGGGTAGCGGCGCTGCGTGTCGTTTCCGCGCCGACCCAAGGTCTTCATCACGAGGTCGCGCCGCCACCCGAACCGAGGAGCAGCTAGCCGTGCCCGAACGTCAACGCCTGGCGGCGGAACCCCGCACCGTCCTGGGCAAGAAAGTGCGACGCCTGCGGCGGGAAGGCGTGATTCCGGCGAATCTAGTCGAGGCTGGCCGCCCATCCATCGCCATGCAGGTGTCCGAGCGGGCGCTGGCGGACGTGGTTCGCGCCCAGGCGACGGGCCAGTTGGTGGACCTGGAGTCGCCGGACATCAGCGAGCCGGTGCTGATGGACTCGGTGGAGATCGACACGCTGACCAACCGGCTGGTGCATTTGACGCTGCGCAAAGTCGACCTGACGAAGCCTATTGACGTGATGGTGCGGGTAACGCTGGAGGGTCAGGCGCCCGCCAGCGAAAGCGCCCAGGTCGTGGTGATCCAGAACCTGCAGGAAGTGGAGGTCTCGGCGCTGCCGACCGAGATTCCCTCGAGCCTGATCGCGGACATTTCGGGACTGGTTGACATTGGCGACGAGGTGGTGGTGGGAGATCTGCGGGCCGAGGACGGCGTCTACGAGCCGGTGGACGATCTTGAGGCGAGTGTGATTCAGGTCACGCCGGCACGCACGGTTGAAGAGGACGAGGACGAGGAAGACCTGGAAGAGATACCACTGGAGGAAGGCGCCGAGGCAGCCGCAGAGGCGCCGGAGGCAGCGGACGCCGCCGGCGAGCCGCCGGCTACCGGCGCCTGAGCGAGGCGCGCTGGGCGCCAGGGCCGGGCGCTTCGCCAAAGAGATACTGGGCGCCAGCGCCGGTGCGGGCGGCCCGGTCGGACGGATTGAACAGCGCGCAGCTCTCGAGCGACAGGCAACCGCAGCCGATGCAGCCGGACAGCCGATCGCGCAGCGCCTGGAGATCGGCGATGCGCTCGTCCAGCGAGCCGCGCCAGGTATGGGACAGCCGCTGCCAGTCGTATCGGTCGGGGGTACGCCCCTGGGGAAGCTCGTTCAGCGCTACCCGTATCTCCCGCAGGGTGAGTCCGAGGAGCTGAGCGGCGCGGATGACCGCAATGCGCCGCAGCGTCTCGCGGGCGTAGCGGCGCTGGTCGCCCGCGGTTCGCTCTGACGTAATCAACCCGAGCGACTCGTAGTAGCGGAGCGCGGATGTGCGGACGCCGCTGCGGGCGGCGATTTGGCCGATGGTGAGCTTGTTCGGTAGCGACGGCAACAATCTTCCTCCAGAGGCCTTGACTTCAAGTGTACTTGAAGTTTCAGAATGAACTCACAGGCCACTGAAGACCCCTCTCGAGTGAACCGATGCCGCCGCCAGTGATGTCGTACGAGGACCTGCCCGCCCTGATGACGCTGATGACCGGCGATGAGAAGCACGGGCACGCCTCCGAGTCCACGCTGGACGTGCTGTGGGTCCTGTATGACCGGGTACTTAAGGTGGACCCGCACGCGCCAGACGATCCGGACCGCGACCGGTTTCTGCTGTCCAAGGGTCACGGTCCGATGGCCTATTACGCCGTTCTGGCAGCGACAGGGTTTGTCCCGCTGGACGCCTTGCCCACGTTCGGACGCTACAACTCGATCCTCGGTCAGCACCCGGACCGCGTGTTGATCCCGGGTGCTGAAGTCTCCAGCGGATCGCTTGGGCACGGTCTGCCGATCGCCGTAGGCGTGGCCGCGGCGTTGGATTTGGAGGGGCGCGCCGGGCCACGGGTCTTCTGCCTGGCGGGCGACGCGGAACTGGACGAGGGCAGCAACCACGAGGCGATTGCGCTGGCCGGCCGGATGCGCCTGTCCAGGCTGACGGTCTGCGTGATCGACAACCGTTCGGCGACCCACGGCTGGCCGGGGGGAATCGACGCGCGCTTCAGACTCGAGGGCTGGTCCGCCGCAACGGTTGACGGCCGCGATCACGACGCCATCGAGGCCGCTCTGTCAGCGGCGCACCGCGACCGGCCGCACGTTGTCGTGGCCGAGGTGACCCGAAAGGGGTAGACCGAATGCCGACGATGCGGGACCGATTCCTAAACGTCGCCGGCGCGCTATTGGACGAACGGCCCGATCTGGCCGTCGTGTTGGCCGATATTGGATATGGGTACTTTCAGCAGGCCGGCGTGGTGACGCGTCATCCCGGGCGAGTTCTGAACGTGGGGATCCGGGAGCAACTGCTGATCGGTTTCGCCGCGGGACTGGCGATGGAGGGCTTCCGGCCGATTGTGCACTCCTACGCGCCGTTCCTGGTCGAGCGGCCGTTCGAGCAGGTCAAGCTCGACTTTGGCCACCAGGGGTTGGGCGCGGTCCTGGTTTCCGTTGGGGCGTCTTACGACGCGGCGGCGGCGGGGCGAACGCACCAGGCGCCGGAGGATGTGGCCCTGATGTCGACGCTGCCGGGGTGGCGCGTGCACGTACCGGGCCACCCGGACGAGGTGGAAGCGATCCTCCGGTCGGCCGCTGCCGGCACGGGACTCGACTACATCCGTCTCGCGGAGTCGGTCAATCCCGAAGCCGTGCCCTATTCCAGCGGGTTTACGCCGATCCGGCGAGGATCGGCCAGGGCCGTGACGGTCATCGCGGTGGGTCCGAGCCTGGCGCCGGTTCTGGAAGCGACCGCCGACCTGGACGCGACCGTGCTTTACGCATCGACGGTGCGGCCGTTTGATGCGGAGACGTTAAGGACGTTTCTGGGTGCATCGGAGGTGGTGGTCGTCGAGCCGTACCTGGCCGGGACGTCGTCGGCCGAGGTTTCGGCGGCCCTCAGGGACTGCCCGCACCGCATGCTGGCCCTGGGCGTCGCCCGCCAAGAGCACCGGCATTACGGCAGCCGTTGGGAGCACGACCGGGCGCATGGGCTGGACGCGGCGGGGATTCGACGGAGCGTGACGGACTTCCTGGCATCGGCGGCGTGAGGCGCATCCCGAGGGGAGGGCGCTGAGGCAGCCGAGTTCCGGGCCAGGCGGATCGACAGGACTGGTGCGCAGAGGCTAGACGATGGTGGGGGCCGCGAATTGGCGGCCGAGGGCTTCCTGGAACTCGGTTTGCGCGACGAGGACGATCGAGTCGCCGGCTTGCAGGCGCGTGGTGGGTGAGGGAAGCACGGCCTCGCCATCGCGCAGGATCACGCTGATTCGGCCGCCCTGCTCCGGGAGTCGAAGTTCCTCCGGCGTTGAGCCGTCGGCGGCCGAACCTTCGGCGACGGTCATTTCCACGAGCTCCAGGCCGACATTGCGCAGGCGCATGAGGTGGACGACGGGGGCCACGCTGACGTCGCGCTCGATCATGGTCATGACCAGGTCGGTGGCGTTGACGATGGCCTCAATGCCCAGCGTGCGGAACGTATCGCTGTTCTTGGGGTTGTTGATGCGCGTGATGGTGCGGGCGCGACCCTCGGAAAGGGCCTCGCCAAGCTGGCAGATGATGATGTTGTCCTCGTCGTCGCCGGTCACCGCGATCAGCAGGTCGGCGCGGCCGATGCCGGCGTCGATGAGCCAGCGGCCCTCGGAGGCGTCGTGGGGAACGACGGCGTCGCCGATCTCGTCCTGCAGGGCGCGAGCCTTGTGGGGGTTGGACTCCATCACGACGACTTCGTGGCGCTCGGCCATCAGGTCGCGGGCGAGCTGGCCGCCGACCTTGCCGCCGCCGGCGATGATGACGAACACGGGGCGCTAGCCGCCGTTGTCCGGGGCGCCGTTGGGCTGGTGCGGATCCCAGCCAAGGGCCTGCTCGAAGGCGTCGCCCACGATGGTGGTTGAAGGGATCGTCTCGAAGCCAAGATTGGCAAAGGTCGATGCCCGCACAGAGTCTTTGACCCGGGCGATGGCGCGTTCGACGTTGAAGCGCTTGCGGGCCAACTGGACGGCAATCAGGTTGGAGTTGTCGCCGTAGGTGGTGGCGATGACGGCGTCGGCCCGCTCGATGCCGGCGGAAACGAGGCAGTCCTCGTCGATGGCGTGGCCGACGATGGTGGCGCCGGAGAAGCTGTCCGACAGCCGGTGGAAGGCCGAGCGGTCACGGTCGATCACAACGACGGAGTGCCCCTGCTCGCACATACGGCTGGCGATCTCGGCGCCGGCGCGCCCGCAGCCGATGATGATGGCGTACACCTGGGCCAGATCCTGTCCGGGTCTCCGACAAACTGCCGGGCGGCCATAGTACGCAAGCGATGGTCCGGTGGGGCATGCTGCGGCGCGCAGTACCCGCCGCGAGACTCCGCCGATGCTCTACGAATTGCGTATCTACGAAATCCTGCCCGGCCGCATGGACGCCATCATGGCGCGCTTTTCGCAGCACACGATGCGCATCTTCGAGCGCCTGGACATCGAGGTGGTGGGGTTCTGGCAGGAGGTGGTGGGCCGCAGCGACCGGCTGGTCTACATCACCCGCTTCGACAGCCAGGCCGACCGCGAGGCCAAGTGGACGGCGTTTCAGTCC